>JANMKM010000559.1:0-14720 GCA_031372035.1 Rhodoferax sp.
TGACAGCCGCAGGGCGCCATAGGCAATCAGCAGCGCCACCGGCACCACCACCACCAGGGCAGTGATGGCACTGGCCGCGTCCGGTCCGACGCGCCCACCGGTGGGGCTCATGCTGTCGATCAGGTTCTTCAACAGCAGCGGCACCGACACGTTGGCCAGCTTGGCGCCGATCATGAAACCCAGCGCCGCCAGCACCCGCCACTTGTAGATCCACAGGTAAGGCAGCAGCCGGCCGAGCGTGGACCAGTCCGATTTCGGCGCTGCCGCATCCGCGCGCAGTGGAGCGCCGGTCGCCGCAGCAGCGGCGGCAGACGTTGCGGCCGCGGCCGAAATGCTGGTTTCGCCGTGTTGGCGCATGAAGGACAATCTCGAAGTGTTGTTACAAGATTGTGCCTATGTCCTCCAACGCAAGCCCGGCTGACACCCAATTACCCACCGACCAGGAACTGGTGATGAAGGTGATTCCAATGCCGGCCGACTGCAATGCCAATGGCGACATCTTTGGCGGCTGGGTCATGGCCCAGGTGGATCTGGCCGGTTCCGTGATACCGGCGCGCTATGCGGCCGGGCGCATGGCCACCGTGGCCGTCAACGAGTTCATCTTCAAGCAGCCGGTACGGGTGGGTGACATCCTGTCCTTCTTTGCCCGGCTGACACGGATCGGGCGGACCTCGATCACGGTCAAGGTCGAGGTCTTTGCCGAGCGCTTCCGGGCCCAGGGCAAGTATGTCAAGGTGACCGAGGCCTCGCTCACCTACGTGGCGATCGACGACGCCGGCATGCCGCGCGAAGTGCCCAAGCTGTAGATTTAGAACCTATCCGTCAGGAAGATGGCTCCGGTCGTCTTGCTCACGGATAGGTTCTCAGAACTTCCCGTGCCGGCCGGTGCCGGCGGCAAAGCGCGCCGCGCCCTGCAGGCCATCACCCATGCACAGCTTGCCACGCTGCCACTCCTGGTGCAGCGCGGCGCGCAAGTCCAGGTCCCACTGGGCGTAGGCGCTGGCACGGTCGGCCAGCATGGTGGGCTGCGGAAACGCCGCCAGTTGCGCCGCCAGCGCCAGCGCCGCCTCCAGCGCCTGACCCGTGGCCACGACCCGGTTGCACAGGCCCATCTGCAGCGCCTCAGCCGCCTCCACCTTGCGCCCGGTCAGAATCAGGTCCATCGCATGCCCCATGCCGATCAGACGCGGCAGCCGCACCGTGCCGCCATCGATCAGCGGCACGCCGAAGCGTCGGCAGTAGACGCCGAAGTAGGCGTCCTCCTCCATCACCCGCATGTCGCACCACAGGGCCAGTTCCATGCCGCCAGCCACGGCAGCACCCGAAACAGCGGCAATCACCGGCTTGGACAACAACAGGCGGCTCGGCCCCATCGGCCCCAGGGGCGCCGCATCCATCGCTGAATACTCCAGATTTGATAGCGCTCCGTGCTCTCCCGGAGAGGCTTCCAGCAACATTCTCGCCCCGGCCTGGAGGTCCCAACCGGCGCAGAAGTGGCCATGGGCACCGTTGAACACCGCCACCCGGGCAGCCGGGTCGGCGTCGAAGTCCAGAAACGCCTGCCACAGCGCGCGCGCTGTGGCAGCGTCCACTGCATTGCGAACATCCGGGCGGTTGAGCGTGACCAGCGTGACATCGCCATGCCGGGTCACCGTGACTGCGTCCATCCTGCCTCCTGGGCGCGGGCTGCGCCTGTGGAACTGATTACAGCGACGGCCGAGGTCCCATGCCTATGCGGAACAACCCTGTGGGGAACAACCCTGAGGACATCCCCGGCCCCAGCCGCTATAAACAAGCTACAAAAAAACAGAGTCCGGAGACAGTGTGCAGTTTGTTCAGTTGGTCATCAGCGGGATCGCGCAAGGCTGCATCTATGGCCTGATCGCGCTCGGCTTTGTGCTGATCTACAAAGCCACCGAGACCGTCAGCTTTGCCCAGGGTGAACTGATGATGCTCGGCGCCTTCGGTGGCCTGGCGGGCATGACCATGCTGGGTTTCGGTTTCTGGCTGTCAGTGCTGAGCGCAATTGCTGCCATGGCACTGTTCGGTGTGCTGCTGGAGCGGCTGGTGATCCGTCCGATCCTGGGGCAGCCGGCGTTCTCGGTGGTGATGCTGACGATCGGCGTGGGCTATGTGGCGCGCGGCATGATCACCATGATCCCGGGCATCGGCACCGAGACCCACACCCTTCCCGTGCCTTACAAGGACCAGGTCTGGAACACCGCCGGCCTGGTGCTCAATGTCGAGCAGATGGTGGTCATCGGCGCCACGGCCGTGCTGTGCGGCGCGCTGTTTGCCCTGTTTCGCTACAGCAAGCTCGGCATCGCGATGCAGGCTGCCTCGCAGAACCAGCTCGCCGCCTACTACATGGGCATACCGGTCAAGCGCCTCAACGGCCTGGCCTGGGGCCTGGCTGCCGCGGTGGCGGCCATCGCCGGGCTGCTGCTGGCACCCATCACCTTTGTTCACGCCAATATGGGCTTCATCGGCCTGAAGGCCTTCCCCGCTGCTGTGGTCGGCGGCTTCGGCAGCCTGCCCGGCGCCATCGTCGGCGGTCTCATCATTGGCATTGTTGAGTCGCTGGCCGGCTTCTATGCGCCCGACGGCGTCAAGGACACGGCCGCCTACGTGATGGTGCTGATCATGCTGATGGTGCGTCCCAATGGCCTTTTCGGCGACCGATTGAACAAAAAAGTATGAAGCCTCGCAGGATCGACTAGCCATGCGCTTCATCTTCAAGACCGACTACGCGCAAGACATCCGCCTGGCCAAGCACGGCGGCCACGTGTTCTGGTACAGCGCCCTGATGCTGCTGCTGTGCGCCGCGCCCTGGCTGTTCACCGAATACTGGCTGGCGCAGCTGACCTTTGTGCTGATCTACTCCATCGCCGGCCTGGGACTGATGCTGCTGGCCGGCTTCACCGGGCTGTTTTCGCTCGGGCATGCGGCCTTCCTCGGGGTCGGGGCCTACACCCAGGCCGTGATGACCAATGCCGGCGTACCCTTCCCGCTGGCCCTGGCCTGCGCCGCCGGACTGTCTGCGGCGGTAGGCTTCGTGGTCGGCCTGCCGGCCCTGCGGGTCAAGGGCATCTACCTGGGCATGGCCACGCTGTCCTTCGGCTTCATTGTGGAAGAGGTGCTGGCACGCTGGGAGTCGGTGACCGGCGGCAATGCCGGGGCCCACATCAAGGCACCGGACATCTTTGGCTGGATCCTGAACAGCGGCGAGGAGTTCTACTTCCTGTGCCTGGTGCTGACGGTGCTGTCCACCTTGGGCATCCTGAACCTGCTGCGTTCGCCCACGGGCCGCGCCTTTGTCGCCATCCGCGACTCGGAAATTTCGGCCCAGAGCATGGGCATCCATCTGGCTCACTACAAGACCCTGTCGTTCGCGCTCTCAGCCGCCCTGGCCGGCGTGGCCGGCGCCCTGTATGCGCACAAGCTGCAGTTCATCTCGCCGGACCAGTTCAGCATCCTGCAGTCGATCGACCTGCTGCTGATGATCGTGATTGGCGGACCGGGCTCGGTCCACGGCGCCTTTCTGGGTGCCATCTTCCTGATCTCGATGCCGCAGGTGATCGCCCTGTCCAAGGACTACCTGCCGGCCGTGGTCGGCCAGGCACCGGGTCTGCAGGGCATGGTGTACGGTGTGGTGCTGGTGGGCTTCGTGCTGTTCGAGCCCATGGGCCTGTACGGCCGCTGGCTGAAGATTCGGACCTACCTGCAGCTGTTTCCGTACTACCGCCAGGGCATGTTCCGGCGGCAGAAGTCGTTCCAGAAGTCGGACAGACTGAAGTGATGGCTGAGCCGCTTCTTTCAGCGCGTGATCTGAGCGTGCGCTTTGGCGGCCTGCTGGCGGTCAACAGGGTGAGCTTTGACGTCAGGGCGGGCGAGGTGTTCACGCTGATCGGGCCCAATGGCGCAGGCAAGACCACGGTGTTCAACCTGATCAGCCGGATCTACACGCCGACCTCGGGCGAGATCCTGTTCCAGGGTGCGCAGGGACCGGTAAAGCTGACCGACCTGCCGCCACACAGCATTGCGCCGCTGGGCATTGCCCGCACCTTCCAGAACATCGAGCTGTTCGAACACGCCACGGTGCTGCACAACCTGCTGATCGGCCGCCACACCCATCGCCAGAGCAATCTGTGGCAAGACCTGTTCTTCACGGGAAAGGCCCGGGCTTCGGAGCTGCGCTCGCGCGAGAAGGCCGAGGAAGTGATCGAACTGCTGGACCTGCAGCACCACCGCGACACCATGGTGGCCGGCCTGCCCTACGGCGTACGCAAGGTGGTGGAAATGGCGCGGGCCCTGTGCACCGAGCCACGCTTGCTGCTGCTGGACGAACCGTCCAGCGGGCTGAACGTGGAAGAAACCAGCGACATGGCGTTCTGGATCGCCGACATCAAGAACGAGCTCGGCATCACGGTGCTGATGGTCGAGCACGACATGAGCCTGGTGTCCAAGGTCTCGGACCGGGTGCTGGCCATGAACCAGGGCGAGGTTCTGGCCATGGGTACGCCGCGCGAGGTGCAGAACGACCCGGGCGTGATCGAGGCCTATCTGGGCACGGTGGACGACGTGTCCTCCTTACGCCGGCCGACCATGAAGGACACGGCATGAGTTCCGCACCGCCCACGGTCAGCGACACGCCGGTGTTGAAGCTGCTCAACGTCGAGAGCGCTTACGGCCCGATCAAGGCGATCCGTGGCGTCAGCCTGCAGGTGCGCCGGGGCGAGATCGCCACCGTGCTGGGGTCCAACGGCGCCGGCAAGACCACGATCCTGAAGACCATCTCGGGCATCATCGACCCGCGTAAAGGCTCAGTCGAATTCAAGGGCGAGAACATCACGGCGCTGGACCCGGCACAGATCGTGCACATGGGCCTGAGCCACGTGCCCGAGGGCCGTGAGGTATTTGCGCTGCTGAGCGTGCGCGACAACCTGGCGATGGGCGCCTACACCCGCCACGACCGCGACGGTGTGGCCCGGGACCTGGAAGCGGTCTACAGCTATTTCCCGATCCTGCGTGAACGCGCGGCGCAGGAAGCCGGCCTGCTCTCGGGCGGCCAGCAGCAGATGCTGTCAATCTCGCGCGCGCTGATGGCCGCGCCGGACCTGATGCTGCTGGACGAGCCCAGTCTGGGCCTGAGCCCGAAGCTGACCAAGGAGATCTTCGAGATCGTGGTGCGCATCAACCGCGAGCGTGGCACCACCATCCTGCTGGTGGAGCAGAACGCCAACATGGCGCTCAACGCCTCGGACTACGGCTATGTGCTGGAGAACGGCCGCATCGTGATGGAAGACACCTGTGCCCGGCTGCGCGACAAGGACGATATCCGCGAGTTCTACCTCGGCCTCAAGGACGACGGGCAGCGCGGCGAGCGGCGCTGGAAGAAGAAGAAGACCTGGAGATGAGCGCCGTGCACGAACTGACAAGCGTGGGGGTCATACCACCATGAGCAATCTCTGGAACCTGCAACCCGGCGCCGTGGACAACAGCGTGGTGGTGCCGGGTGAGACCATTCCAGCCGTGTTCTGGAATGCCGTGGAGCGCCGCGGCGACATGGTCTGGATGCGGCAGAAGCACCTGGGCCTGTGGCGCAGCTGGACCTGGAACCAGGTAGCCCAGGCAGTGCGCGAAATTGCCGGCGGCCTGATGGCGCTGGGCTTCGCTCCTGGCGAATGCGCCTCGATCCTGGCCAACACCGTGATCGAATGGGTCTGGTGCGACCTGGCCGTGCTGTCCTGCGGCGGCGTGGCCAACGGCATCTATCCCACCGACGCGCCGGCCCAGGTGCACTACCTGTGCGAGGACTCGCGCACCACGGTGCTGTTCGTGGAGGACGACGAGCAACTGGACAAGGCGCTGGAAGTGCGGGCCACGCTGCCGCTGCTGCGCAGGATCGTGGTGCTGGACATGGAGGGCCTGCGGGATCTGGACGACGCGCAGATCATCAGCCTGGATGCGCTGCGCGCGCTGGGCCGCGACTACCTGCAGAGTCACCCGCAGGAGCTGATGCAGCGCGTGGCGGCGTGCCGGCCCGAAGACCTGGCGATCCTGGTCTACACCTCCGGCACCACCGGCAAGTCCAAGGGCGCTATGCACCTGCACAGCGGGCTGGTCTACACCATGCGCGGCTACAACCTGCTGATCCAGCAGGACGAGCGCGACGAGCGCATGTGCTTTCTGCCGCTGTGCCACATTGCAGAGCGCATGGGCGGCGAGTACTACTGCATGTACACCGGCGCCAAGCTCAATTTCGTCGAGAACCCGGAAACCATTCCCGAGAACGTGCGTGAGATCGCGCCCACCATCTTTGTTGGGGTGCCCCGGGTCTGGGAGAAGTTCTATTCCGGCGTGATGATCGCGCTCAAGGAAGCCGGCCCCGTGCAGCAGGCGGTCTATGCCTGGGCCATCGGCGTCGGCGGCCGCATTGCGCGCAAGGTGCTGGCGGGCGAGCCCGTGGGCGGCGCGCTCAAACTGCAGTTCATGCTGGCGCGCTGGCTGGCGCTGGACAATGTGCGCAAGATGATTGGTATCCACCGCGCGCGCCGGCTGTTCACCGGCGCCGCGCCAATCTCGCCGGACCTGATCCAGTGGTACCTGGCGTTGGGCGTGCCCATGCTCGAAGTCTGGGGCATGACCGAGACCTGCGGCGGCTCCACCGGGGTGCCGGTGGAGCGCATCAAGCCTGGCTCGATCGGCCCGGCAGCGCTGTACAACGAAGTCCGGCTGGACCCGCAGACCAAAGAGATCCTGGTGCGCGGCAAGAACGTGTTTGCTGGCTACCTGAACCTGCCGGAAAAAACGGCCGAGACCATTGACGCCGAAGGCTGGCTGCATACCGGCGACGTGGGCGAGGTCGACGCTGACGGATTCTTTCGCATCACCGACCGGATGAAGGACATCATCATCACGGCCGGTGGCAAGAACATCACGCCCAGCGAGCTGGAAAACGACCTGAAGTTCTCGCCCTATATCACCGACGCCGTGGTCATCGGCGACAAGCGCGCGTACCTGACGGCGATCATCATGATCGACCAGGAAAACGTGGAGAAGTACGCCCAGGACCGCGACGTGCCCTTCAGCAACTACGCCAGCCTGACCCGCTCGGCGGCCGTACAGGCGCTGGTACAGGCCGAGATCGACCGGGTGAACAACAAGTTTGCGCGGGTCGAGCAGATCAAGAAATTCTTCCTGCTCGAGACCCAGCTCTCGGCCGAGGACGAGGAACTCACACCCACGATGAAGCTCAAGCGCAAGCTGGTGGAGAAGAAGTACGCGCCGCAGATTGAAACCATGTACCGATGACTAACCGGAGACCTCTGATGAAACCAACACTGAAACGCACCACAACCGCACTCCTGGGAGCACTGGCGCTGGCCAGCAGCGCCGCGCTGGCCCAGCAGCAGGGCGTGGGCAAGGACGAGATCACCCTGGGTTCGATCCAGGATCTGTCGGGGCCGATTGCCGGCTTTGGCAAGCAGGCCCGCCTGGGCATGCTGCTGGCTGTGGACGAGATCAACGAGCAGGGCGGCATCAACGGCCGCAAGCTCAAGCTGATCGTGGAAGACTCGGCCTACGACCCGAAGAAGGCGGTGCTGGCGGCGCAGAAGCTGGTGAACCAGGACAAGATCTTCATGATGGTGGGGCACATCGGCACGGCCCAGAACATGGCAGCGATGCCGGTGCAGTTCGAGAAGAACATCATCAATTTCTTCCCGATCACGGCGGCGCGCGAGATGTATGAGCCCTTCCACAAGCTCAAGTACTCGTTCGCCGTCACCTACTATGACCAGGTGCGGCTGGCCCTGCCCAAGATGGTGAAGGACAAGGGCGCGAAGAAGGTCTGCACCATCTACCAGGACGACGACTTCGGGCTGGAGGTGCTCAAGGGGGCCGAAGCGGGCCTGAAAGGCATCAACATGGAGCTGGCCGAGAAGACCTCGTTCAAGCGCGGCGCCACCGACTTCTCTTCCCAGGTGGCGAAGATGAAGGCTGGCGGCTGCGACCTGGTGGTGATGGGCACCATCATCCGCGAGACCATCGGCACCATTGGCGAATCGCGCAAGACCGGCTTTTCGCCCACCTTTCTGGGCACCAGCGCCGCCTACACCGACCTGATCCACAAGCTCGGCGGCAAGGCCATGGATGGCCTGTACGCGACGATGTCAACCCAGAACCCCTACCTGGATGAGGCCTCGCAGCCGATCCGCTTCTGGGCCAACAAGTACAAGACCAAGTTCAATGAGGACCCGACCGTGTTCTCGGTCTACGGCTACAACATCATCGACACCTTTGCCAAGGCCGCCAACAAGGCCGGCAAGACCCTGACCACCGACAGCTTCATCAAGGCCATGGACACGCTGGTGGTGCCACCGGACATCTTCGGCAGCCCCCAGGCCTCGTTCTCGCCCACCAAGCGCCTGGGCAGCGACTCATCGCGCCTGTCACAGATCACCGACGGCAAGTGGAAAGTGGTGTCGGAGTACATCTCGGCATCGAGCGCACCCGCGGCCAAGAAGTAAGCCTGACATGGGCCAGGGGCCGCGTTTTCATCTGCTTTGGGGTGAAAGTTCGGCCGGGAAGTGCACGGAAAAAGCATGGACCGCTGCTAACTTTGCAGTAGAACATGGCTGCTTCAGGGGCAAGTCGCCATCCCCGCGACCACCGTGCAGGGACCCTTGGGACCGATCAACTGCGGCCCCAGCTGATTGAGCCTGGTGCCATTGCTGTCCCAGCAACCGGTGGCGTCGCAGGATGTGATGGCTGCCGGGCGCGCGGGCAATGGCTGTGGCGCTACGGCCGTGTACGCCGGCGCTTTGATGCCGGCCGCTTGAGTGGGTGGCACGGCGGGTGACGGAATACGGATCGGCGTCGATGGTGGCCGCAGCGCCGTGGGCCCTTCCTGCGCCAAGCATTGCTGCAAGACATTGCGGCGCTGCGCTGCCAAGCGCACCCGGTCAATGGTCTGGCCCGGCGCGACGGCAGCCACCAGGGCGTCGAGTTCGCTGCGTGCCGCTTCGCAAGCCTCGGAGTGCAGTGCGGCGGACGACAGCGCTGCTGCTGATGCAGCGGTCTGGGGCGGGTCTGCGGCCACGGCGGGCAGTGCCAGGCAGCCAAGGAACCAGAATACGGCGCAACGCGGCATCGCAATGCTCCATGAATGATGTCGGCCATGGTAAGCCGATCCAGCCGCGCCGTTGCCCGACTGCTGGCCCGCCCTTGTCAGAGGGTGGTGATCAGGAGACGATGTAAGCGCCTGCCCCCGTGGACAGCAATTTGCCCTCCGCGTCCAGGAACTCCATGCGGGTCGATGCCACGCGCGAGCCAAGGCGCATCACTTCCGCCCGCAGCTCGAAACGCTCACCCAGCCCGGGGCGCAGATAGTCGATGCGCAGGTCGATGGTGCCCAGCTTGCCGAAGCGGTGCAGGCGCTGCAGCGGCGGCTCGTCCATGTGGCGGGCACCGATAGCCGCCATCACGGCCAGGCCACCCATGGCATCCAGCCCGGCGCTGATGACGCCGCCATGCACCCGGTTGTGGCTGAAATGCCCCACCAACTCCGGCCGCATGGCGATGCTGCCAACGACACGCTGCGGTTCGATGCTGATGATCTTCAGGCCCAGGGTCTGGTTGAACACGATCAATTTCTCAAACACGTGGCGCAGGCCATGGATGAACTCCGGCTCGAACGCAACAGGCGATGGCGTAGCGGTCAGCTTGGTCATGCCACGATTGTCACAGCCCGAGCTGGCGCGCCGCCAGCTCCTTCATGATCTCTTCAGCGCCGCCGCCAATCATCATCACCTTGACCTCGCGGTAGATGCGCTCGCTGCGGGTGCCGCGCATGAAGCCCATGGCGCCCAGGATCTGCACCGCCTGGTCGGCACAGAATTGCATGGTCTGGGTGGCGTGGTTTTTGAGCATGCAGACTTGGGCGACGAATTGGGGATCGTCGTTTGATCGCGCTGAATAATTGGGGTCGGCGCCCGAACAATTGGGGTCAGATTCCGATCGGGAGGAAGTCGCTTTCCCGGGGCTCGCGATCGGAATCTGACCCCAATTGTTCTGATCCACGCGCTCGGTCAGCATATCCACCCAAGCCTGGGTCGAGCTGATCCGCATCTGCATGTCCACCAGCTTGTGCCGGATCACCTGGTGCTCCACCAGCGCGGCGCCAAAGGTCTTGCGCTGGCGCGCCCAATCCAGCGCTTCGTCAAAGCAGGCCTGGGCAAAGCCCAGTGCGCCCACCGCCATGGCCAGGCGCTCGCCATTGAAGTTGCCCATGATCATCTTGAAGCCGGCACCCTCGGCGCCGACCAGATAGCGCGCCGGCACCCGCACTCCGTCAAAGCGCAAATGCGCGGTATCGGAACACCACCAGCCCATTTTCTGCAGTCGGCTGCGCGACAGCCCCGCCGCACCACCAGGCACCACGAGCATCGAAATGCCGCTGGCGCCCTTGCTGCCGGGCTCGCCAGTGCGCACCGCCAGCGTGATCCAGTCGGCACGCATGCCGGAGGTGATGAACACCTTTTCGCCATCGATCACATAGTCGCCGCCATCGCGCCGGGCGCGGCAGCGCAGCGCGGCAACGTCCGAACCACCGCCGGGTTCCGTGATCGCCAGGGCCGCAATCTTCTCGCCGCGCAGCACCGGTGGAATCACTTCACGCTGCAATTCGTCCGAGCCATGGTGCAGCAGCGGCGGCAGGCCGATGTTGTGGGAAAACAGGCTGGCGAAAACGCCGCCGCTGGCACCGTATCGGGCCAAGGGCAGCGACAAGGCGTTGCGCAGCGCTTGCGTTGCGGGCGTCCCACCCAGTTCTTCCGGATAGCCCAGGCCCAGGAGGCCGAGTTCAGCGGCGCGCTGGTACAGGGCGCGTGGAAACTCCCCCGCCTCATCCCATTGCGGCACGTGCGGTGCAATTTCTTCGGTGGCGAAGCGGCGAACCAAGTCCGCGAGTGCCACCGCTTCCGCATTGGCCATATCGGTCAGCCCTTCGGTGGCCGTTTTGCAATGCCCATGATCTTGGCCAGGATGCCCAGCATCACCTCGTCCGCACCCCCGCCGATCGAGCCCAGGCGGCCGTCGCGGTACATGCGCGAGACCTTGTTCTCCAGGGTGTAGCCCATGCCGCCCCAGAACTGCAGGCAGCCGTCGGGGATGCTGCGGTTCAGGCGCCCGGCCTTGAGCTTGGCCATCGACGCCAGCTCGGTCACGTCCTGCCCCGCCACGTACAGCTCGCAGGCACGGTAGGTCAGAGCTCGAAGGCATTCCACGTCGGTCTTCATCTCGGCCAGGCGGAACTGCACATACTGCTGGTCTGCCAGCGTGGCGCCAAACAGCTTGCGCTCCTGGGCCCATTCCACGGTCCAGGCGATGCAGTTGGTCAGCGACTGCAGGCAACAGGCTGCGGCCCACAGCCGCTCCTCCTGGAACTGCATCATCTGGTACATGAAGCCGGCGCCTTCGTTGCCAATGCGGTAGCGCTGCGGCACCCGCACTTCGTCAAAGTAGATCAACCCGGTGTCGCTGGAATGCATGCCGATCTTGCGGATCTTCTTGGCTTTCTCAATGCCCGGCGTGTTCATCGGCACCATCACCAGGCTCTTGTTCTTGTGCGCCGGGCCGTCGCCCGTGTTGACCAGCATGCACATCCAGTCGGCCTGCAGGCTGTTGGTGATCCACATCTTCTGGCCGGTGATCACGTAGTCGTCGCCGTCCTTGCGCGCGTGGCTCTTGATCGAGGCCACGTCGCTGCCAGCGCCGGGCTCGCTGACGCCGATGCAACCGACCATGTCACCGGCAATCGCCGGGGCCAGGAATTCGCGCTTCAGTTCATCGCTGCCAAAGCGCGCCAAGGCCGGTGTGCACATGTCGGTCTGCACGCCAATGGCCATGGGCACGCCGCCGCACTCGATATGGCCCAGACCCTCGGCCAGCGCCATGGCGTAGGAGTAGTCCAGACCGGCACCACCGTATTCCTCGGGCTTGGTCAGACCCAGCAGGCCCAGATTGCCCAGCTTCTTGAAGACTTCGTGTGCCGGAAAGATCTCTGCCGCCTCCCATTCCTCCACGTGCGGGTTGATTTCGGCGTCAATGAAGCGTTTCAGGGTGTTCTGGATTTCCAGGTGTTCGTGGCTGTAGTTCATGGCAGTGCGGGTAGCGGGTGGATGAGAAACGAGGAGCGTGTTCAGCTGGAAAAAACCTTGGGAATCTGCGCCCGGTGGAAGCCATCAAAAGGCTTGACCGCTTCGCGCTGCTGCTGCGCGGCATCGGCAATCTGCATCGGCCAGCCCATGCGCACCTGCGGCCGGGCGCCGTCGATGCGCAGCGTCGTGCCGCTGATGAAGGACGCCGCAGGGCTGAGCAGAAACACGATGCCAGCCGAGGTCTCGGCCTCGTTGCCAAAGCGCCCCATCGGTACGGTCTTGGCCATCTCGCGGAACATCGGCGCCATCTCCGGTGGATAGTGGTCCATGCCACTGGAGGCAATGTAGCCTGGCGCCACAGCATTCACGCGCACGCCGCTGTGGGCCCACTCCACGGCCGCGGTTTCGGTGAAGCTCACCATGCCGGCGCGGGCCGCGCCGCTGTGCCCCATGCCGGGCATGGAGCCCCACATGTCGGCCACGATATTGACAATGGCGCCGCCGGTCTTCTTCATGCCTTGCTGGTAGCACTCGCGCGCCATCAGGAAGCCGCCGGTCAGGTTGGTGTGCAGCACTGCTTCCCAGCCCTTGAGGCTGATCGACTCCAGCGGCGTGATGTACTGGCCGCCGGCGTTGTTCACCAGGCCGTCGATGCGGCCGTGGGCCGTGATGACCGCGGCTATTGCCTGCTTCACCACATCTTCCTGGCGGATGTCGCAGACCGCGCAGCTGGCGCTGCCGCCGTCCTCGGCGATCTCGGCCTGCACCGTCTGCAGCTTTTCCAGCTTGCGGCCCAGCAGCACCACATGCGCTCCGAGGCTGCTCAGCTCGTGCGCCACGCAGCGCCCGATGCCGGAGCCGCCGCCAGTGACGATGATGGTCTTGCCGGCCATCAGGCCAGGCGCGAAAACGGACTTGAAACTCATGGCTACTCCCGAATGAACAACGCCATCGCGGCGCTGGTGAGGTCTTCCAGCGACGCGCCCTGTTTGCGGTCGTACCACTGCACCGACCAGTTCAACGCACCCAGAATCAACAGCCGCGCCAGCTTCACCGGCGCATGCAGCTGGCCGCTGGCATGCAAGGCTTCCAGCACCGGCGTCCACACCGCCTCGTAGTCACCCTGCAGCTTGGCCAGCAGCGTGCGCTGGCGGCTTGAGAGCGACCGGTGCTCATACAGCATGACCGGGATGAAGTCATTGCCTGCCCCCAGCAGGGTGTTGAAATGGGTCCGCACCAGGCAGCGCATGCGCTGTCGCGACTGTGTGTCTGTTGCTGCCGTGGCGGTGGTCGCCGGCAACCGGTCCAGTGCCCGCTGCTGGCGTTCGATGGCCGAGCGCATGCCCTCTTCCATCACGGCATACAGCAGCGCACTCTTGCTCTTGAAATGGTAGAAGGGCGAGCCGCTGCGCATGCCGACGGCCGCTGCAATGTCACGCGTGCTGGTGCCGTCAAAACCCTTGCGACGGAACAGCTTGGCGGCGGTGCGGACCAGCTCCAGCCGGCGGTTGCCGTCATCGCGTTCGTCCAGGGTCTTGCGTGGACGCCCACGCGGGCGTTTCGGCGCGGCTGCGGCGGTGGCGCGGGTAGCCACGGGCTCTGCGGACGGCGATGTGGCTTGCATGGGTCGCAACCATAGCAAATCCGGCTATTTATAGCAAGCGGATGCTTGGTATAAATACGAAGCTGCCACCATCACTGCCAACCGAAGCGGCGGACATAGAAACGCTTCATGGCGGTTGCCGCAAGGGTGTACGCCACCAGTGTCGCTGCAAGCCACGCAAAGAAGTCTCCGGGCAGGGGTTCAAACTTGAAGTACGCAGCCAGCGGGCCTTGCGGCAGCCAGATGCCCAGCAGCATGATCGCCAGGGTTGAGGCCAGCAAAGGTGCTGCTGCGCGACTCTGCAGGAACGGCAATCTGGCGCTGCGGATCATGTGCACCACCAATGTCTGGGTCAGCAGGCCCACGACAAACCAGCCCGACTGGAACAAGCCCTGCCTGGCCGGGGAATTGGCGTCAAAAATCCACCACATCACAGCAAAGGTGCTGATGTCGAACAGGGAGCTGATAGGTCCGAAGCACAGCATGAAGCGGCCGATGTCACCCGGATTCCACTTCAGGGGTTTGGCCACCTGTTCCGCATCGACGTTGTCAAACGGAATGCCGGTCTGGGAAATGTCATACAGCAGGTTCTGCAACAGCAGTTGCAGGGGCAGCATCGGCAGGAAGGGCAGGAAGGCGCTGGCCAGCAACACAGAAAACACGTTGCCGAAATTGGAGCTGGCCGTCATGCGGATGTATTTCAGCATGTTGCAGAAGGTGGTGCGGCCTTCGACCACGCCGTCGTCGAGCACCATCAGGCTCTTTTCCAGCAGGATGATGTCGGCGGCTTCCTTGGCGATGTCCACCGCCGAATCCACCGAGATGCCGATGTCGGCGGCGCGCAGCGCCGGCGCGTCGTTGATGCCGTCGCCCATGAAGCCGACCACATGCCCGCCCGCCCGCAGCGCGCGCACGATGCGCTCCTTGTGCAGCGGAGTGAGCTTGGCAAAGACCTG
>JANMKM010000563.1:0-2059 GCA_031372035.1 Rhodoferax sp.
GCCGTGCTGGAAGACCCTAACGGCCCATTGGCCCTGGGCCTCAGCCTGGTACTGGGATCGGCACACGCAGCCGAAGGCGACGCCAAGACGGCGCAGCAAAGCAAGATGGGAGTCTGCAACAAGGAAGCAGGCGACAAGAAGGGCGACGAGCGCAAGGCCTTCATGAAGGAATGCCTGAGCGCCAAGAAGGACACCCAGCAGGACAAGATGAAGGCCTGCAACGCCAGTGCCAAGGACAAGAAGGGCGATGAGCGCAAGGCCTTCATGAAAGACTGCCTGAGCGCCAAGAAGTAAGGCTCCAACCGGCGCTGCACCCCGCTGCAGCGCCGCGGGCGGCCCGGTACCTGCGCCGGATCCGGGCTGCTGATTTTGCGGCATGATGGCGCCATGCCCCGCCGCGATCTGATGCCGCCCTCCATTTCCTGCGTGATGCCCGCCTTCAACGAAGCGCGTCATCTGCAGGCTTTCGTGCCACAGGTGCTGGCCTTGCTGGCCACGCTGTCGCCGCGGCATGAGTTGGTGCTGGTGGACGACGGCAGCCGCGACGACACCCAGGCGCTGATGCAGCGTTTGTGTCTGGCGCATCCCCAGCTGGTGTACCTGCGCCTGTCCCGCAACTTCGGCAAGGAGCCGGCCCTGACCGCCGGGCTCGATGCGGCCCGCGGCGAAGTGGTGGTCTTGATGGATGCGGATGGCCAACACCCCACGGACCTGCTGGCCGTGATGCTGGCGCACTGGCGCGAGGGTGCCGACGTGGTGTACGCGGTGCGCAAGTCACGCGATGACCAGTCCGGCCTGCAAGCCAGCCTGACGGGCGCCTTTTACCGGCTGGTGAACTGGGGCAACCGGGTGCAGATTCCGCCCGATGCGGGCGACTTCCGTTTGATGGACCGCAAGGTAGTGGACGCGCTCAAGTCCCTGCCCGAGCGCAACCGCTTCATGAAAGGCCTGTATGCCTGGGTCGGGTTCAACAGCACCGCAATCGACTACCTGCCCTTGCCACGGGCCGATGGACGCAGCAACTTCGGCCTGCGCGGCGCCCTTTCACTGGCCCTGACCGGCATCGTCGCCTTCTCCACCGCGCCATTGCGCGCCATGGCATTGCTGGGGCTGGCGTTGTCGGCCCTGGCCCTGGGTTATGGCAGCTGGGTGGTGATGGAGTTCTTCTTCCTCGGCATCGCGGTTCCAGGCTACGCCACGATCGTCGCCGGCATGATGTTTCTCAGTGGCATCCAGCTGCTTTCGATGGGCGTGCTGGCTGAATATGTGGGGCGGATCTACGACGAGGTCAAACAGCGCCCGGCCTACCTGATCAGCCTGCGCCGGGGCGAAGGCTTGCTGCCAGCGGAGCGGTCAACAGCGGATGCGTCAATGCGCGAACAGGCCTCGCTGCTGTGAGCGACAGCCAGGGCACGGGTCCGGCCGCTCAACTGCAGAGCTCGGCCCTCTGGTTTGCCGGTGTCGGCGTCGCCGCAGCATTGACGCACCTCGCGGTGTTCGCGCTGACCCGGGACGCCATCTGGCCCGAACTGGCCAACGCCCTGGGTTTCTGCGTAGCCTTCATGGTCAGCTTTGCCGGGCACCGGCTGTTGAGCTTCAGGGATGCCAGCACCTCGCTGACCACCAGCCTGCGCCGCTTTGGCCTGACCGCCCTGGCGGGGTTCGCCTGCAATGAACTGGTGTTCATTGCGTTGTTCAGGGCGCTGGGATGGCCTTCCCTGCTGGCGCTTTTGGTGGCGCTAGTGCTTGCAGCCGGCCAGACCTTTGTGCTCAGTCGCTACTGGGCCTTCCGGCGCTGATCCGCCCGAACGCAACAGGTCCCAGGCCTGGCCCGGCTGAACCATGACCCAGCCGGACGGCAAGCGCCCCGCCACGGCGCGACCATGGGGCAGCACCAGCCAGTTGCCATTGCGCCGGCCCGCGTCCTCCAGCACCGCTGGTGTCTGCAACAGCGTGGCGGCCCGGGCATCGAAGGCCGCCCCTTCAAACAATTCGCGCTGCCAGCCGTCCACGGCGTTGCGGCGCAGCGCCGGCCAGTCCTGCACCGCCACCATGGGAC
>JANMKM010000611.1:0-2406 GCA_031372035.1 Rhodoferax sp.
GGACAAGGCCGCAGCCAGACCGCCAGCAGCCACCAAACCCGACACGACATAGGGCAAGCCGCCCAATTCCGGCGTCGCCAGCATCACGATGTCGGCACCGAGCTTGAGTTCGGCAAACTGCAGGATGCCATCACCATTGACGTCCGTTACTGACATCAGCGACGGATCGACCCGAGCCCACTGCGCAATCCATGCCGGCAACGACTCGAAGTGTTGTCCCACCAGTTGGCTGAGGACTTCATATTTGACCAGGACCGCCAGGGCCGGTGCCGCCACATACAACAAGGCAATGAAGAACAGGGACCAGGCGACCGATGACCGGGTCTCGGACACGCCAGCCGTGGTGTAGTAGCGCGTCAGCAGATGCGGCAGCCCGGCAGTTCCAACCATCAGGCAGAACACGAGGGCCAGGAAGTTCAGGCGCGAGCTGTTGAACAACTCGCGCTGCTGGGCGTTGCCTTCAGGATCGCCAGCGAATGCCTGCTGATGCGGCAGCATTCCGGCAAGCGGCTTGGCCCGCTCCACGTTGTCCTGCTGCGCCCGGGTCCAGCGTTCGCGCGCCAGCGCCGCATTCTTGGGCAGCGCGGCAAGTTCCTGTCCAGCCATCTGGATCAGGTCCGGATCTGCCTGTTCGTCCTTGAGGCGGCGAAGCTTGCGCAGCGCCGCCTCACGCTCCAGCAACAGGGTGCCTTCGACATCCAGCAGTTTGCGTCCAAACTCGTTGGCGCGACGCTGGTACTCAGCCACCACCGCCTGCTCCTGCGGTGAAATCGCCAGTTGCTGCTCGATCCGGGATATCTTTTCCAGTTGTTGTCCATAGACGAAGGGCGCAGCAGGATTGCCAAGTTGCTTGTATGCCAGCCATGAGACGGGTATCAGGAACGCCAGTATGAGGATCAGATACTGCGCCACCTGGGTCCACGTGACGGCCCGCATGCCACCGAGGAACGAGCAGACAAGCACTCCACCCAGCCCCAGCAGCACGCCGATCTCGAATTGCACTCCGGTCAGGCGCGATGTGATCAGCCCCACGCCGTAGATCTGGGCGACCACGTAGGTGAAGGAGCACAAGATTGCGGCCAAGGCTGCAATCAGCCTGGGCCAGCGACCGCCGAACCGGACGCCAAAGAAGTCAGGCACCGTGTACAGGCCCATGCGCCGCAAGTGTGGTGCTATCAGCAACGCAACGAGGCAAAAGCCACCGGTCCAGCCCAGGATATAGGCCAGGCCACCGGGTTGGGTCTCGGTACCGGAAAAGCCCTGCAGGTACAGACCACCGGCCAAACTGATGAAGGATGCAGCACTCATCCAATCAGCTGCAGTCGCCATGCCGTTGTACATGGCCGGCACCCGGCGACCGGCTACGTAGTACTCCATCGGCTCCGTGGTTCGGCAATAAATCCCAATGCCGGCATACAGCACCAGCGTGGAAAACAGAAAGATGCCGCCAATCCAGCTGCGCGACATCCCCAGCCGCTCGGCCATTGCCATCAGCAGCAGGAATGCCAGCAGGCACACCGCATAGGAGATCACATTGCGGTGCAGGCGTCGATTCGTGATTGCAGCCATCTCGGCGCTGACAGTCGGGCCGCCTGCCACATCCGCGCGGTTGCGACGCCAGGCATAGATGCCGACGATCAGCATGAACACCAGAATGCCGCCCTGGCCGCAGTACCAGAAGTTGATTGGCCAGCCAGCAATCACGAAGCCTAGGTCACGGGCGAAGAAGACGATACCAAAGGATGCGAGAACCCAGCACAGCAGTAACACAACACGCAGGCGGCCCGGCGCACCAGTCGCCTCGGTCGACAAGGGTTCAACGGTTGGAGCAATCAGGGTCATGGGGCTTCCATCGCGGCGATGCCGCCGTTGGCGCAGTGCGAATGTAGCCGCTTTGGCGGTCGCCCGGACCTCGCACGTACCCTGCCCGGGTTCGCCTGCCCATCCCGTGGACGCTATTAGCGGCGGCTCAGCTCAGGGTATTCACTGAGAGCCGTGCATGAAACCCAAAGACGTCAGCTTAGTGTCAGAAGTCGGCGCAAGAGTCGGGCGCACCGCAAATGCGGCAATGCGCTTTTTCACAATTCTCGATGGAGACACACCCATGGCAATAGCTGTTGACACCTCGCCCATGACCAAGGAGCAGAAGAAAGTCATCTTCGCTTCTTCGCTTGGCACGGTATTCGAGTGGTACGACTTTTACCTGTATGGCTCGTTGGCGCCAATCATTGCCAAGCAGTTCTTCTCCGGATTGGATCCGCAATCGGCCTTCATCTTCGCCTTGCTGGCTTTTGCCGCCGGCTTTATCGTGCGGCCCTTCGGTGCGATCTTCTTTGGTCGCCTGGGCGACATGATCGGACGCAAGTACACGTTCCTGGTAACGATCCTGATCATGGGCCTGTCCAC
>JANMKM010000653.1:0-1539 GCA_031372035.1 Rhodoferax sp.
GCCCGCCGCGGCCATGCCGGCGCCGCCGGCCGTGCCCGTGGCCCTGGTGGGGCCTGGCCGGGGGTTGCACCACGGCGAGCAAACGCCGGCCCAGAAAGAGGAGCAGTTGCGCCGGCACCAGCGGGCCGAACTGATCGGCGAGCAGCAGCGTAGCCTGGCGCAGTGCGAACGGCGCTTTGGCGATGCCATTCGCCAGTACAAGCAGGTGGCGGAGCAGCTCGACACCCGGCCACAGAGCGCCATGCAGCAGAGCGCGGCCCTGATCGACGGCTTTCTGGCGGAAATGGTGGGCCAGGGCGAATCCGCGATCCGGCTGCTGTCCGAGGGCATGGGCGACAAGGCCTCGATGCACCCGATCAATGTCACCGTGTTGTCGCTGCTGCTGGGCAAGGCCATGGCCTTGAGCGAGGCCGAGCTGCTGGACCTGGGGCTGGGCGCCTTTCTGCACGACATCGGCAAGCTGCAGCTGCCGGACCGGGTGCGCTGGCTGGAAGAGAACTTCTCCAGCGCCGAATACAAGCTCTACCAGGAGCATGTGGTCCAGGGTGTCAGCATGGGCAAGCGCATGGAGCTGCGCAGCGGCGCGCTGCTGGCGATCGCCCAACACCACGAAATGGTGGACGGCAGCGGCTTTCCGGCGAAGCTCAAGGGTGAGCAGATGACACGGCCGGCGCGCATCCTGGCGCTGGTGAACCGCTACGAAAACCTGTGCAACCCCAGCCGCCCGGCCGGGGCCATGACGCCGCATGAGGCGCTGTCAATGATCTTTGCCCAGATGAAAGCGCGCTATGACGGCACCATGCTCTCGGCCTTCATCCGCATGATGGGCGTGTATCCGCCGGGCTCGGTGGTGCAGCTGGTGGATGAACGCTACGCGATCGTGGTCTCGGTCAATTCGGCGCGGCCGCTGAAACCCCGGCTGATCGTGCACGAGCCCGGTGTGAACAAGCACGAGGCGCTGATCCTCGACCTGGAGCACGCACCCACCATCGGTATCCGGCGCAGCGTCAAGCCCGCCAGCCTGCCCAAGGCGGCGATGGACTACCTGTCGCCACGGCAGCGCATCTGCTACTTCTTCGAGCGCGCCATCGAGCCTGGCGCACAAAGGGCGGCGGATTGAACAGCGCCGCACTGCACTGCGTCCAGCCAAAGAACGCCCCCGCAGCGGGCGGCAAGGACGCGTAGTGTCAAGCTTGGAGGCACAGCACAGCACCTGGCAATGCCTGATCGAAGGCATGCTGGAGGCGGTGTGGCTGGTGGACCCGGTGCAACTGCGGCTGATTGCCGCCAACGCTGCCGCCGGTGCACTGGTGGGTATGTCGGTGAGCGAACTGGTGGGCCGTGCCGCGGTGGAGCTCACGGTCACCCCAGAAGACCAGTTCTTCTGGGAAGACGTGGCCGCGGGCAGTGCCGACAACATCCTGTCCGAAACCCTGATGCGCAGCGCTGACGGGGAGCCGGTTCCGGTAGAGCGGCGCGTCAGCCGGGTCTGGCCGACACCTGGGCAGTCGCTGTACGTGGTGGGCCTACGCGACCTGC
>JANMKM010000690.1:0-3680 GCA_031372035.1 Rhodoferax sp.
AAAGGCAGTGCAGCATGGTGATTCATCGCCCGAGTATCTGGTCAGCATTTCACTGCAGGGCATGTTGATTGCAGCAGACCGCGCAGTGGCTTTGGAACGCGCTCGGCGTTGGGCAAAGGAACGTGGCGGCTTCATCGAAGATCAGCTATTCGACAGGAGTGAGATCGCTCGATGGCTGGCTGCCAACAACCTGAATAGTGTCTACAAGTTTGAGCGCGCAGGCGGAGCCGATACTAAGGTTGGCGCTCGCGGGCGTTGGCCTTGGGGGGACCACCACACAGAACTGCTTGGCCACCTTGAGGCCGCTGCCCAGCGCTTTTGGGTCCGGTATGACCCGTCTGACGCAACGACGGCGCCGACCAATGCAGAGGTTGCACAGTGGCTGCAGGACGAACTAGTAGTTTCCGGCAGAGTTGCCGAAGCGATTGCAACCATCTTGCGTCCTGACGGCTTGCCGACGGGGCCGCGCAAATAGTTGTCGGACCCCACGAAACCCAATATCCATGCGGCTTTCCGCCTTGGGTTGAGATGATTGAATCCCCTGTTCCCGGAGTCAATTGAAGCTATTTTTCGATTCCCGTCGCGCCTAGATTCACCCCAAATCGCTAGCACGGGCCAGCGAGACACATTGGGGGCTATATGCCGATTTGGAGATTGCCGGCCATCAAGGCCGAAATGGGTTGGCGTTCGGATGCGAGTCCGTACAACGCCATTCGGGAAGGGTTGTTCACTTGCGGAGTGTCCATAGGCCAGCGGGCGAAAGGCTGGCCGGACTACGAAGTGAAAGCAATTGCAGCGGCGCGAATCGCTGGCAAGACGGACGCCGAAATCCGTGAACTGGTGAAGGCGCTGCACGCAAGGCGCACTGAATCGGACGCATTGATTCGGGTAGCCCCGTGACCCCCGGCACGATTGAAAAAGCCCCCGGCGCTTGCGACGCCGAAGGGCTTGATACCGTTACAACCAACGACCTGAATTCTGCCACGGGCACCCGGCGCAGCAAAGCCGTTGCCACGCAGATTGCCGAGCTTGCACTGGCGGGCCATGCGGTCCACGAACTGCGCTGCGGCGCGTTCCTGGTGTGCAAGTACGGGTACACCTACTATGCGACGGACCTGGAAGCCTTGCAGGCTTTCGCCAGAAAGCTTGGAGTGTCTAAGTGAGCGGGCCGGAACACGAGTTTCAGGCTGCCATTGCCGCTGCAGGCCTGACGCCACCAGAGACCATCAATGCCGACGGCGCAATCCACCGATTCAGCACCAACGGCAAGGCCGGTGATGATTCCGGCTGGTATGTGCTGTACTTGGACGGCATAGCGGCCGGTGCCTTTGGTTGCTGGCGCGCGCAATTGCAATCAACTTGGTGCGCGAAGGCTGACAACGCCATGACGCCGACAGAGCGGGACGCGCACCGAGGCCGCATGGCAGCCATGAAGGCGCAGCGCGACGCGGATCAAGCCCACCGGCACCAGCAGGCACGGCAAGCAGCGGCCGTGATCCTGGAGAAGGCGGGCCCGGCACGCAGCCATGACTACCTGACCCGCAAGGGCATTCAGCCCCATGGGGTGAAGTTCAACGGCACGCAGCTGCTGATCCCCATGCGCGATGCTGCGGGAACCTTGCACAGTCTGCAGAGCATTGGCCAGGACGGCGAAAAGCGGTTTCATCCTGGCGGCAGGACGACGGGCTGCTACTTTGCCATCGGCAGGCCGAACGGGACGCTGATAGTGACCGAAGGCTTTGCCACGGGGGCCAGCATCCATGAAGCCACCGGGCAGGCGGTGGCGGTGGCATTCAATGCCGGGAACCTGCAGCCTGTAGCCGTGGAACTGCACGCCAAGTATCCGGCGCTCAAGATCATCATTGCTGCCGATGATGACTGGCAGAGTGACGGCAACCCCGGCAAGGCAAAGGCCCATGCGGCTGCACTGGCGGTGGCTGGTCTGATTGCGCTCCCGCAATTCGGCAATGGCCGGCAGGAAAAGGCGACGGACTTCAACGATCTGCATCAATTGGCGGGGCTGGATGCGGTGCGGCGCTGCATCGATGCTGCGACTGCGCCAGAGCCGGCAGCAACCGGCAATGCCGGGGCTGTGGGCGGCGCTGATCGGCAGGCCGGGTGTCAAAAAGTCCCCGGCGATGCGCGAGACATTGAAGCCGTTGAACCGCTTGCAGGCGGCCGAGAATGAAATATGGGAGGCGGCGCACGAGGCATGGCAGCTGGACCATGCTGTGGCATTGATGCAGGCCGACGGCAACAAGGCCAAGGCAAAGACCCTCGTTCCCAAAGATGCGGCTGCTGCGCGGGCGTTGCTGGCACCGGTAGATGCACCGGCAGAGCCAGTGGCCCGGCGCTTTGTGGTCAATGACACCACGGTGGAAAAGCTGGGCGAGCTATTGAAGCAAAACCCGTGGGGTGTCTTGTCTTACCGGGATGAGTTGTACGGTCTGCTGACTTCGCTGGACAAGCCGGGGCAGGAGGGGTCGAGAGCGTTCTATCTCACCGGCTATGACGGCAACCAGGGGTACACGTTTGACCGCATTCTGCGCGGCACGGTGCAGATTCCGCGTGTGTGTCTGGCCATGATCGGCGGCATTCAACCAGGGCGCATTCAGGAATATGTGCGCGGCGCCGTGGCTGGTGGCGGTGCTGATGACGGTCTGCTGCAGCGCTTCGGGCTGGCGGTGTGGCCGGATACGGCAGGCGAATTCAAGCATGTGGACCAATGGCCCGACACCCCGGCACGGCAGCAGGCGTGGGCAGTCTTTGAACGGCTGGCGGCGCTGCAGCCTGCTAGCGATACGGAGCCGGTTGTCTGGCGGTTCACACCGGCTGCACAGGCGTTGTTTGTGGAATGGCTGGTTCCGTTCGAGACCGAGTTGCGCGGCGACATCATGCACCCGGCAATGGTTTCGCACCTTGCCAAGTACCTGAAACTGATTCCGGCGCTGGCGCTGGTGTTTGCCTTGATCGATACGCCAGACACCGGCAACCTGATTGGCGAGCGGGAACTGGCACGGGCGCTGGACTGGGGCGACTACCTGCGCACCCATGCCAACCGGCTGTACGCGGCGGCCGTTGTACCCGAGACAACCAACGCGGCAACGCTGCTGGCCAAGATTCGGGGCCGCAAACTGGTGGATGGTGACGGCGCGATCCTGGCCGCCTTCACACCCCGGCAGGTGGCAGTCAAGGGGTGGGCCGGACTTGGAACACCGGAAGAAGTGCGTAAGGCAGCGGACCTGCTGGCGGACTATGACTGGCTGCGTCCGGATGTGGTCCAGTCCAGGGACGCGAAGGGCCGGGGCAGGCCCAGCGGGCGCTATCTGGTGAACCCGGCTGTGCAGAACGGTGGTGCGGCATGAAGTGGCTTGCACGGGTGAAAGGGCAGCAGGCCGCCAATGCCCAAGCTACAAAAACTACGGAAACAGATTCTGTAGTTTCTGTAGGCACCCCGGATGGGCGTATCCAGAACTTGGACCCGGTTGCAACGGCAGCGAACGACCAAGCGCCAGACCCCGATAGATGGTGCTGGCCGAACGGCAGCGCATTGAACGGCCGCGAGCTTGACGCCTTCATGGCCCGGCGCGAACTGTTTGCAAACCACGGGCTGCAGCTCGAAACAGCGGAACTGCTGGCAGACAGGCTGGCGACGCGGGATCGGGATGCGGATGACCGGC
>JANMKM010000698.1:0-6668 GCA_031372035.1 Rhodoferax sp.
CCGAGGTCGTTGTCGGGCGCAACGTGCGGCTGAACCGGGTGGTGGTGGACCGTGGCTGTCACATTCCGGACGGCATGGTGATCGGCGAGGACGCGCAACTCGATGCTGCGCGTTTCTTCCGTACCGACAACGGCATCACGCTGGTCACCAGCGCCATGCTGGCCCGGCTGGCAAACTGAGCCGATCCACATGCGGGTCCTGTATGTCGCCGCCGCGCAGTGTTGACCCATGGCCATCCTGAGCATTCCCACCCAACCCGTTGCCGGCCAGCGCCCCGGAACCTCCGGTTTGCGCAAGACGGTTGCGGTGTTCCAGCAGCCGGGCTACCTGGAGAATTTCGTCCAGGCGCTGTTCGATGCGCTGGCAGGCTTTGCCGGCTCCACGCTGGTTCTCGGGGGTGACGGCCGGTATTTCAACGACCAGGCGATCCAGGTGATCCTGCGCATGGCCGCGGCCAACGGTTTCGGCCGGGTGTTGGTCGGGCGCGACGGCCTGCTGTCCACGCCGGCGGCCAGCGTGGTGATCCGCAAGCATGCTGCCTTCGGCGGCATCATCCTGTCGGCCAGTCACAACCCGGGCGGACCGGACGGTGACTTCGGCATCAAGTACAACACCGGCAACGGCGGCCCGGCGCCCGAGTCGATCACCGAACAGATCTACAGCCGCAGCCAGTCGATTGCCCGCTACCTGACGGTGGATACACCCGACGTCGACCTGTCCAGAACCGGCAGCAGCGTGCTTGCCGGCATGCAGGTCGAGGTGATCGACCCGGTGGCCGACCATGCGGAACTGCTGTCGCGGCTGTTCGATTTCGATGCCATCGCCCGGCTGCTGACCTCGGGGCGCTTCAGCATGCGCTTTGACGCCATGCACGCGGTCACCGGGCCGTCGGCGCATTCGGTGCTGGTGGGGCGCCTGGGGCTGCCGCGCGCGCACGTGATGAACGGTGTGCCGTTGCAAGACTTCGGCGGCGGCCACCCCGATCCAAACCCGGTGTATGCCGCCGAACTGGTGGAGGCGATGTTTGCCGACGATGCGCCGGACTTCGGCGCCGCGAGTGACGGCGATGGCGACCGCAACATGATCGTCGGGCGGCACTTCATCGTCACCCCGAGTGACAGCCTGGCGGTGCTGGCCGCGAATGCGCATCTGGTGCCAGGCTATGCCCGGGGGCTCAAAGGCGTGGCGCGCTCCATGCCCACCAGCGCCGCAGTGGATGCCGTAGCCGCAGCGCTGGGCATCCCGTGTTTCGAGACTCCGACCGGCTGGAAGTTTTTCGGCAATCTGCTCGATGCCGGGCTGATCACGCTGTGCGGCGAGGAGAGCGCCGGCACCGGCTCGGACCATATCCGCGAGAAGGACGGCCTGTGGGCCGTGCTGTTCTGGCTCAACATCCTGGCGCTGCGGGGCGAGTCGGTGGAGGAGATCCTGCGCGACCACTGGCGCCGCTTCGGCCGGCACTACCACTCGCGCCACGACTACGAGGGCGTGGATGCCGCCGGGGCCCAGGCGCTGATGGGCGGCCTGCAGCAGCGTCTGGCCACCCTGCCGGGCACCCGTGTGGGTGGGTTGACGGTGCACAGTGCCGATGACTTCGCCTACACCGATCCGGTGGATGGGTCGGTGAGCACGGGACAGGGGATCCGTATCGGCTTTGGCGACGGCGCGAGGGTGGTGTTCCGGCTCTCCGGCACCGGCACGGGCGGCGCCACCTTGCGCGTCTACCTGGAGCGCTTCGAGCCCGATGTCAGCCTGCACGCGCAGGACGCGCCCGAGGCGCTGGCTGGTCTGATCGCCGCGGCCGAGAGTCTGGCCGGCATCGCCGCGCATACCGGGCGCCTGGAACCCACCGTCGTGACCTGAGCCGGCTGGCCCGGGCCACAGAGACCCATTGCGGCCGGCCTGTTCCGTGCCGATCCACGAACCCTGAAACATGAACCCTCCTGCCAACATCCGTGTCTTTCTCAGCTCGCACGAAGGCGACCAACGCCTGGCCGAGCAGGCTGTGCTACAGCCTGGTTCTGGCGCGGCGGACCTGCCTTCGGTGTACATCGATCCGCAACGTCGCTTCCAGACCATCGAGGGCTTTGGCGGCGCCTTCACCGAGGCCGCGGCGCTGACCTGGCACAAGCTCAGTCCGGCGCGCCGTCAGGAAGTGCTGCAGGCCTACTTCGACCCGCAGCAGGGCCACGGCTACACCCTGTGCCGGGTGCACATGAACAGCTGCGACTTCGCGCTGGGCAACTATTCCCATGTGGAAACACCGGGCGACGTGGAGCTGCTGGGCTTCAGCATCGAGCGCGACCGAGAGGCACTGCTGCCGTTCATCCAGGCGGCACAGGCGGTTGCCGCCGAGCCGCTCAAGCTGCTGGTATCGCCCTGGAGCCCGCCGGCCTGGATGAAGAGCCACGGCCAGATGAACCATGGCGGGCACCTGCTGCCGGAGTTTCGCAATGCCTGGGCCCGCTGCTATGTGCGCTTCATCCAGGAATACCAGGCCGAGGGCGTGCCGGTGTGGGGCGTGTCGGTGCAGAACGAGCCGGCCGCCACGCAGCGCTGGGACTCCTGCATCTACAGCGCCGAGGAGGAACGCGACTTCGTGCGCGACCACCTGGGGCCGGAACTGCACAAGGCCGGCCTGGGCCACATCCGGATCATCATCTGGGACCACAACCGTGACCTGATGGTGGAGCGTGCTGCGGTGGTGTACTCGGACCCCGAAGCTGCAAAGTATGTCTGGGGCACCGGCTTTCACTGGTACGGCGAGAACCATTTTGAACATGTGCAGTTGCTGCACGACGCCTGGCCCGACAAGCAGTTGCTGTTCACCGAGGGTTGCCAGGAGGGCGGCCCGCACCACGGCTCCTGGGCCCTGGGCGAGCGCTATGCGCGCTCCATGATCAACGACCTGAACCGCTGGACCGTGGGCTGGATCGACTGGAACCTGGTGCTCGACGAGCATGGCGGCCCGAACCATGTGGGCAACTACTGCAGCGCACCGATCCTGATCGACACCGCGCACGACCGGCTGGAGCGCCAGAGCTCGTACTACTACATCGGGCACATCGCCCGTTTCGTCAGGCCCGGCGCGCGCCGGGTGCTGTGTGCCGCCACCCGCGAAGACCTGGAGGCCACGGCCTTCGTCAACCCGGACGGCAGCATCGTGGTGGTGGCAATGAACCGGACCCGCGAGCCGATTGCATTTGCGCTGCGCATTGCCGGCAGCAGTGTTGCAACCGGGTTGCCGCCGCGCTCGATGGCTACCTACCTGATGGCTGCGGACCCCGGGCACACGGTCCGTTGACGCTGCGCAGTCCTGGCCCGGGTCGGGACCATACCCATTGCCGACACCTCGCAGATGAACGCAGTCGGCAACCCAGCGCCCGTGTCATTCCAGCCGGATCAGCAGGCTGGTCAAGCGGCCCCCGCGCAGTTCCAGCGCCAGGTCCTGCGGCAACCATGCTCCAGTATGGATGCGCCGGGTTGCGTCGCTGTAGTTCAGTTCGAAGGCGACCGGGGCCACGGCATGCAGGCCATAGGTGGGGCGACGGCCCGGGTTGTCGTACACCACCCAGGTCTTGCCGAACAGCTTGAAGCCGAAGCTGTCGGCGCCGAAGCCGCCGGTTGGCTCACTGGTGAACAGCCAAGCGGCCAGGGTTGGGCGCGGTTCGAAGCGCAGTGCTCCGTCCACCAACTGGAAAGGCCTGGCGCCCAGGCCCATGTGCAGCACCATGCTGATCCACTCCGCGGTGGCGCCGCTGAGCCGCGCAACGAAACCCACACCGTGCGCCTTGGGGTCGGGGAAGCGGCTGCTGGCAATGAACGACGAGTTTTCCATCGGCGAGCGGCCATAGACCTCCGGCTTGTGGAACGCCACCAGCCCGCGCTGCAGGTCGGCGAAGAACTGCTCGGCCAGGCCGGCGCGCAGGGTCTCGAGCATGAACTTGTAGTGCATGTGCAGGAAGATCGACTCGTTCTCCAGCCAGCCCGGGGAGAAGATCCGGCTGCGTCCGATCTCAAAGCTCTCGTTGTCCAGCGGCGCATTGACCCGGTACATGCCGAGCTTTTCGTCGTACAGCGCCGACTGCCGCACCGCCTGGTACAGGGCTAGGGCGCCTGGGCGGGTTTCGGTCGAGCGTAGCTTGTGCACTGCGCCTTCCAGAAAGGCGGCAACCGGCTTGCGCTGGAAACGCCTGACGGCCACATGCACAGTGGCGCTCTGGTCTTCGGCGTGTAGCGTTGCGGGGTCATCGGGCAATGGCTCGAACTCGGCAGCCTCATGGATGTAGTAGCTCACCGGCAAGCCCCCGGCACCGACCGAGCGTTCCAGCCCGCGCGCCAGCACGCCGTCCACGGCGTCCAGAAAGCGCAGCAATTCGGCGCCGCCCAGTTCGGCTTCGGCGCCGGCCACGCCGAGCCGGGTTTGCGCGCGGAAGGCCTCGCGTCGGGTTGCCAGCTGTTGCCAGGTCGCACAGAAGTCCTGCGGGTCGGCCTGCTCCAGGGTTTCGGTAACAGCGAGCAGCAGCGCTGCCACTTCCACCGGAAGCTTCAGCATGGCTGGCGCCGCGAGATGCTCGCGCACGGCGCGCCGGGTGAAGTCCACCCAGCGTTGCAATGCGAAGGCCTCGTGGGTCGAGGAGCCGATCAGGCCGGGCAGGCCATTGAGCGCGTCGCACCAGCCGGGCTTCTCCGCTTCCATTTCCAGCCCTGCGCCGAACGGGTCGAACAGCGATGCCTTGAGCGCCAGCAGGTTCAGGATCTTGGCCAGCAGCGTGGTGTGGTAGATCGCGCCCTGGCCATGCGCGGCGCGCATCTTGTGTGGCTGGTCGCTGCGCCGGGCGATCAGCGCGGCCTTCTCCGCGTCCTGCACCACCGCGTGCAACTGGCGCACCGTGCCGTCCTTGCGCAGCACGTATTTCTGCGCCCGGGGTCGGACGATGTGGTCGTTGTCGTAGTAGCTGAAGTCGCACCGGCCGACCAGCAGTTCGCCGAGCAGGTCCGGATACAGCGCGGCGTAGCTCTCGAGCAGGTCCAGGTTGTAGATCCAGTGGTCGACCCAGTAGCCTTCGCCGTGGCTCGCGTCCTGGATCTTGTCGGCCAGGCCGAGAATCCGGTCGAACCAGGGGCGTGCCATCTCCGGCGTGCCATAGCTGTCCACCAGCGCCTCGAGCAGTTGCCCGGGACTGAAGGACTCACTCAGGAATGCCTGCCAGGCCGGTGTGTTGCCGCTGTCCCAGGCCTGCCACAGCTCGGACAGCTGCTCGTGGGGCAGGCGGAACTTTTCGGACTTGATCACCAGCGGGTTGTTGCCGTCGAGCTGTATCAGATTGAAGAAGGTCTCGATGTTGGCGCTGCCGACGCCGGGGAAGACGAAGTTCTCGCAACGGCGGTTCTGGTTCACGTCACGGAAGTTGCCGTTGCCCTGTGACCAGTAGGTTGGCGCCAGCTCGAAGAAGTTGTAGTCGCGCTCCATGTCGCCATGTTTGCGCGTGTAGGTGTGGAACACCCGCACTCCACGCGGGCCGTCGATCACCACCGGCTGGCCACCGCGCATGGTGTTGTCGAGAAACGCCTGGCGTGAATAAGGGTCAAGTTGTGGCGGCCCGGCAATCAACGCGAACTGCGCACCCAGGTTCGTGATCAGTGCGCTGTTGTCATTGCGCCGCCGCGCTGCATATTGCGCGTCAGCGGCAATCCGCTCGCGCAGCGCGCGCGCCAGTTCCCATTGGTCGGCTTGACCGAAGTACGAGTCCCAACTGGCCTGTGCTCCCGGTGCGAGCCGCAAAGCCAGCTTGGCGAAGGCGCAGCCGCTCAGGGTTTCACGCCGGCCCGCCAGCGGGTCAATCGGCTCCGCACCCACGAATGCCAGCGGATAACGAAAGCCGGTGTCGGATCCGAACACCAGGTCTGGGTCAGCAATGACCGGAACCGGCTGTCCCTGCTGCAGCGTGAAGGCGAAGAACCCGCCATCGATCCATTGCACCTCCGGTTTGTCGGATGGCTCGACCTTGAGCTTGAAGAACGGCAGTGCCTCATCGACGTGGCGGATCTCGGCGAACGCCTCCATGGTGCGCGACATCTGCTTGAGCAGCTTTTCTTCCAGTCCGAATGGCACGATCTGCGGCAGACCGTCGAGCACCTCGGCCGCAATGGCCACCGCACCCGTATTCTCGACCGTCACCCGGCGCACCAGGGCCGGCAGGTTTTCACTTGGCAGGGTGAAGTAAACGACCCGGATGCGCAGCCCCAGGACCGCATGCGTTTCCTCGATCTCGATTTCTTCGGCGCGCACCCACAGGCGCTGCGTGACGCCGGCAGCCGGCCCGCTCATGAAGGGTTCGTGCAGGGTCGCTCCGCCGGCCGTGGCCATCCGGATGAAGGTGCGAAAGCCGAGCAACGGCGTCAGCACGTAGGCCTTGTTGGCGGGCTGGAACTCGAGCATCGCGCCATTGCGGTCGCGCACACCAAAGCTCGAGATGCACTGAGCGCGGTTGGTGTAGAAGACCCACATCGGCTTGCCGTCATGGCCGGCAATGCCAGGCAGGAAGCTCGAGAACGGCCGCGCCGCGTTGAACCCGGTGAGGTGGAAGCCGTCGGCTGCGAGGGGGACGGCTTGCGTCATTGCTGCGGGTGCATGCTCGGGGCGCGCCAGGCCCCCGGTCGCTACC
>JANMKM010000709.1:0-4476 GCA_031372035.1 Rhodoferax sp.
AACTTGGCCGCCAGCACCGTGGTGATGGCCGCCGTCAGCGTGGTCTTGCCATGGTCAACGTGTCCAATCGTGCCCACATTGACGTGGGGCTTGGTACGCGCAAATTTCTCTTTTCCCATTTTCTATATCTCCAAAGAGCAATTTTTGAAAAATAACTGCTGCAATCACAAAACTGGTGCCCATTGCGGGAATCGGACCCGCGACCTCACCCTTACCAAGGGAGTGCTCTGCCACTGAGCCAAATGGGCTTTCAATCTACAAATTCCGTGCGCCTGTACGTGGAGCGGGAGACGGGAATCGAACTCGCGTCATTAGCTTGGAAGGCTAAGGTTCTACCATTGAACTACTCCCGCATTGCTTGTCACCATCACCGGCAACGCAGGACCCCACACTGTCTGGCTTGTCTTTCCGCAAATCAGTACACCACTGGTGGAGAGGGCTGGATTCGAACCAGCGTACTCGCAAGAGGGCAGATTTACAGTCTGCTGCCATTAACCACTCGGCCACCTCTCCTCTAGTGAACCTTGGATTATGCCATGTTTTGGGTGCCGTAGACGGCGCCGGCTGCCACCCCACGGCCCGTCAAGGTGATTCAGCGGTAGCCAACTGCGCCTTGATCTGTGCCAGCCAGAGTAGTTGCAGGTCCTGACGTTGTGGCAGCGGATGGCGAAACGACACCCCGTCGGCGCTGATTCCAAGTCTGGGATGCCCTTGCGCCGCCCTGAGCGCCCGTTGGGCCCAGGGAACCAATGCCGGGCTCAGGCCCCAAGCCTGCAATACCGGCGTGGCGCCATTGCCAAAGACTGCCCGGCACTCGGCGCTGCGATGTGCGCCAAACAGGCTGTGCCGATCGTCCTCGGCGCAGCGTTCCAGCTTTTGTAACAACTCGGCACTTTTAGGCGTACGCAGATCGCTCAGGTTGACCACCCGGGCATGGCGCCAACCCCGATCCGCCTCCTGTGCCGCCAGCAGCACGCGCATGATCTGGTACTGGGTGCGATCCGGCACGGCCGCTACGAGCCCAACCCTTGCGTCGCACGCAACCGCATCCCTGGGACGGGAGGCACCGGGATTCATCATCACTACCAGCAGATCCGGTTCCCGCTGGGCCAGGCCACTCGCATCCCAGCCCTTCGGACAGATCTCCAACCGATCCCGCAAGGATTCATCAACGCCGGCAATCATTGCCTGGTAGTAGCGCCCATAGACCGCAAAGCGGTCCAGCAGAGCTTCAGCCTTCATGCACCGGGACCGAACAGCTCGGCCAGGGCCAGCCCCGGATCCGGCGCGCGCATGAAGGCCTCGCCCACCAGAAAGGCCGGAACTCCGGCACTGCCCAACCGCAACACATCGTCGCGCGTGCCGATACCACTCTCCGTGACCAGCATGTGGTCCTGGCCCAGCAATTCCGGTGAACGCTGGATCAAATCCAGGGTGGTCTGCAAGGAAACCTCGAAGGTCGTCAGGTTGCGGTTGTTGATCCCCAGCAGCCGCGTCTTCAGGCGCAGCGCACGCTCCATTTCCCCTGCATCGTGCACCTCCACCAGCACGGCCATGTCCAGCCCGCGGGCAATCATCTCCAACTCCGCCATCCTGGCGTCGTCCAGGCAGGCGACGATGAGCAGAATGCAGTCCGCTCCCATGGCGCGCGACTGGTACACCTGATAGGCGTCGACGATGAAGTCCTTGCGCAGAACCGGTAGCTGGCACGAGGCCCTGGCCTGCTTCAGGTAATCCACGCTGCCCTGGAAAAACTGCACGTCAGTGAGCACTGACAAGCACGCGGCGCCATTTTCTGCGTAGCTTTGGGCGATGTCAGCCGGGATGAAGTCCTCCCGCAAGACGCCTTTGGAGGGACTGGCTTTCTTGATTTCGGCGATCACTGCCGGCCGACCAGCAGCCCGTTTGGCGCGCAACGCACCCAGGAAGTCACGGGTCAGCACACGTGACTCGGCGTCGGCGCGCATCGCCGCCAAAGGCATCCGACGGATGCTGTCGGCAACTTCCTGACGCTTCGCGGCAACAATCTTCTCCAGGATATTGCTCATGAGCGCCCCTCATCCTGACCCGGCACAAAGGGCCCCTGCAGACGTTGCTTCATGTGGCGTTCTCCGCGGCGAATGTTCTGCGCCCACAAGCACAGCCCGGCCACGGGGGCACCCAGCACAACCAGCCAAAACAAGATGGGGTTCATGCTGCAGCCCCTTGCAGGGCGCGCGACAGGCGCACCAGATCGGCCAACTTGGTCCTTGCCGCGCCCGATTCGAGCGCCTGGCGCGCCAGATCGACACCGGCCTGCATCGTCTGACAGACATTGGCTGCATACAGGGCTACGCCGGCATTGAGAATCACGATGTCGCGGGCCGCACCGGCCTGGTTGTCCAGAACGGTGAGCAGCATGGCCTTGGACTGCTCCGGCGTGTCCACCTTGAAGGCCCGGTTGCTGGCCATGACCATCCCGAAGTCCTCCGGATGAATTTCATATTCCGTGATCTCGCCATCCTTGAGCTCTCCGACCATGGTGGCGGCGCCCAGGCTCACCTCGTCCATGCCGTCCTTGCCATAGACCACCACAGCATGCTCGGTCCCCAGCCGCTGCAAGACCCGCACCTGTATACCTACCAGGTCTGGATGAAAAACGCCCATCAGGATGTTGGGTGCACCGGCCGGATTGGTCAGCGGGCCCAGCAGATTGAAAATGGTCTTGATACCCAGTTCCTTGCGCACTGGTGCCACATTCTTCATCGCCGGGTGGTGGTTCGGCGCGAACATGAAGCCCACTCCGACCTGGGCAATGCAGGCAGCGATCTGTTCGGGCGACAGATTGATGTTGACGCCCAGCGACTCCATCACGTCGGCGCTGCCACTCTTGCTGCTGACGCTGCGCCCGCCATGCTTGCTGACCCGTGCGCCCGCTGCCGCAGCTACAAACATGGAGCAGGTGGAGATGTTGAAGGTATGTGAGCCATCCCCACCGGTACCAACAATGTCGACAAGGTGAGTGCGGTCGGCCACGTGGACCTTGGTCGAGAATTCACGCATCACCTGGGCCGCGGCCGTGATTTCGCCGATGGTTTCCTTCTTCACCCGCAAGCCGGTGATCAGCGCCGCCATCATGACCGGCGACAACTCGCCGCCCATGATCAGGCGCACCACATGCAGCATCTCGTCATGGAATATCTCGCGATGCTCGATGGTGCGGGTCAACGCCTCCTGCGGACTGATTTTCTGGGCCTGGGTCATGGTTGCGTTCTCGGTAGGTCGATGGTTTGCACCGGATTGTCGGACAGGGCCAATCTCAGGCCCAACAGGATGAAGATCGCGCCCGCCGTGCGCTCCAGCCAGCGCACCGCCGCCTGGAACCAGGATGTGGCTCCCAGGCCCGCCGCGAGCCTTTGAGCCAGGGCAGCGGAGATGGCGGCATAGGCCAGATTGACCCACAGGCCATTGATGTTGAACAACAAGCCGAGCAGCAAGAAAGCCACCGACTTGTGGGCAGCATCGGGCGAAATGAATTGCGGCAAGAATGCCAGGAAGAACAAAGCCACCTTGGGATTCAAGGCATTCGTCCAGAACCCCTGGATAAACACTTTTTCCAATGGCAACTCTGCCGCAACCCTCTCTGAATAAGCACGAACAGCTACTGAATCAATAGCGTTCGGTACAGCAGACGAGGCTGCCAAGCGCTGCCCAAGCCCAGGAAGCCGCAGCCCCAGCATGCCCCAACCCACGTAAACCAGGTAGGCCGCTCCCAGCCACTTCAACAGCACAAACGCCGTGCCCGACGCCGCCATCACGGCACTCAGGCCGAGAGCGGCGGCAGCGATATGCACAAAGCAACCAGCGGTGATGCCAACTGCCGCCACCGCGCCGGCACGCCAGCCCGAACGCAACCCATGGGTCACGATATACAGCACATCAGGGCCCGGGGTCAGGTTCAGCAGCAGGCCCGCAACGATGAAAAGGCCCAGATGGTCAATACCCGAAAACATGGTCATTCCTCAACATGTTTTGCATACGGTGGCGTCATGCCTTAAGCGGAAAAGTAGGCGTGGATGGCCGCCGCGGCCCGGTCTATGCCGTCGGCATCGACATCCAGATGCGTGACGAACCGCAACCGGTACAGTCCCGTTGCCAGCACACCCCGGGTCTTCAGATAGGCCAGCAATTCCGGTCCCCTGGATCGTGCCTCGCCCTGCAGATCGACAAACACGATATTGGTATGTGGCGGCTCCACCAGCAAGCCCGGGATGTTATCCAGGGCCTGGCCCAGTCTCTGTGCCAGCAGATGGTCCAGCCACAGACGCTCCACATGGTGATCCAGTGCATGGCTGGCCGCTGCCGCAAGCAGGCCTGCCTGGCGCATGCCACCGCCCGTCATCTTGCGCCAGCGGTGCGCGCGGGCGATGAATTTGGCGTCGCCGCACAAAGCCGAGCCGACCGGCGCGCCCAGCCCCTTGCTGAAACAGATGGAAA
>JANMKM010000010.1:0-7957 GCA_031372035.1 Rhodoferax sp.
CATGCACGCCTTCGCTCTCGCTGAAATGGCTGTCGAGATCGGCGAAGACGAAAAGCTCGCCGCCGCGTGCCCGCACTTCCTGCATATTGGACTTGACCTTCTCCAGCAGCGTGTCATTGGGCGCTATCACCACCACCGGCATGGCGCTGGTCACCAGGGCCAGGGGGCCGTGCTTGAGCTCGCCGGCGGGGTAGGCCTCGGCATGGATGTAGCTGATCTCCTTGAGCTTGAGCGCGCCTTCGAGCGCGATCGGGTAGTGCAGGCCGCGGCCCAGGAACAGGGCGTTTTCCTTGGTGGCAAAGTCCTCGGCCCAGCTGATCACCTGGGGCTCCAGCGCCAGCACCGCCTGCAGCGCCGTGGGCAGGTGCCGCATGGCCTTGAGATGTTGCGCCTCCTGCTCGTCGCTCAGGTGGCCGCGCAACTGGGCCAGCACCAGGCTCAGCAGGAACAGACCGGCCAACTGGGTGGTAAAGGCCTTGGTCGAGGCCACGCCAATCTCGACGCCGGCGCGGGTGATGTAGGCCAGCTTGCATTCGCGCACCATGGCGCTGGTGGCCACATTGCAGATGGTCAGCGTGTGCTGCATGCCCAGGCTCTGGGCGTGGCGCAAGGCAGCCAGGGTGTCGGCGGTCTCGCCGGACTGGGTAATCGTTACCACCAGTGTGCGCGGGTTCGGCACCGAATCGCGGTAGCGGTATTCGCTGGCCACCTCCACCTGGGTCGGGATCTTGGCAATACTCTCCAGCCAGTACTTGGCGCAGCAGCCGCTGTAGTAACTGGTGCCGCAGGCCAGGATCAGCACCGTGTCGATCTGCGCAAACACCGCGGCGGCGCTGGCATTGCCGTCAAACAGTTCGGGCACCACACCTTCCACGCCTTCCAGGGTGTCGGCTATGGCGCGTGGCTGCTCGAAGATCTCCTTTTGCATGTAGTGCCGGTACGGCCCGAGTTCGGCCGCGCCGCTGTGCGCCAGCACCGTCTTCACCGGCCGCTGCGCAGGGCTGACGCTCTTGTGGGCCCGGTCCACCAGCCAGTACTTGCCCAGTTGCAGGTCCACCACGTCACCTTCGTCAAGGTAGACGATCTGATCCGTCACGCCGGCCAGAGCCATGGCATCACTGGCCAGAAAGTGCTCCTGCCCGTCCCTGCCGACGCCCAGGATCAGCGGCGAGCCGGAACGCGCACCCACCAGCCGGTGCGGCTCGTCCTTGCAGAACACGGCGATGGCGTAGGCGCCCTGCAGTTGCAGCACGGCCGCCTTGACGGCCTCGAACAGGTCGCCGTCGTACAGGCTGTCCACCAGATGGGCCACGACCTCGGTGTCGGTCTGGCTCTGGAACACGTAGCCCCGGGCCTTGAGCGCGGCGCGCAGTTCGTCATGGTTTTCGATGATGCCGTTGTGCACCAGCGCCACGCGGCCGGCGCGTTCCGCCGCTGGCAGGCCGTTGGCACCGTCCGGCCCATGGCTGAAGTGCGGATGCGCGTTGTGCACTGCCGGTGCGCCATGGGTGGCCCAACGGGTATGGGCGATGCCCAGGGTGCCTTCGAGCTGGCTGCTGGCCACCTGCTGCATCAGTTCCGCCACGCGGGAGGTGCTGCGGGCGCGCTTCAGGCCACCAGCATGCACCGCCACGCCACAGGAGTCATAGCCCCGGTACTCCAGCCGTTGCAGGCCCTGGACCAGGATGGGGACGATGTTGCGGGTAGAGACCGAGCCGACGATGCCACACATAATTTGCTCCAAAGTTGGGTGAGGCGATGGTATGGGCGCCAAAGAGAAATATGGCTTCTAATTTTTGCTATATTCAACTTATAATTTCATAGCTACATAGAAATAATATTTAATTTCATAACAGTAAATATTTTGAACCAGATTGAACTTGATGCCACCGACTGGCTGATCCTGGACCAACTGCAGCACGATGCCTCGCTCAGCAATCTGGAGCTGGCTCAGCGGGTCCACACCTCGGCCCCAACCTGCCTGCGCCGGGTGCGACGGATGCGCGAAGCCGGGCTGATCGAACGCCAGATCGCCGTGCTCGACACCGATCGGCTGGCGCCACTGCTAGGCCATGGCCTGAGCGCCGTCGTCGAGGTCACGCTGGACCGGCAGGACAGTGCCGCGCTGGAAGCCTTCGAAGCCCGCGTCGCTCAGGATGCAGCAATACAGCAGTGCTACCGGGTCTCGCCCGGGCCGGACTTCGTCTGCATCGTCCACGCCCGGGACATGCCGGGCTACCTGGCCCTGACCCAGCGCCTGTTCACCAGTGACGCCAATGTGCGCAACGTCAAGAGCTACTTCAGCGTCAAGCGGGTGAAGTTTGCGCCGCTGATTGCGCTGGCGGACAAGCCAGGTTGAGCGTCACGGTGCAGCCCCGCGCGTCGCTGGCTATCGCAATCGCGCCGTCCATGCGCTGCAGGGCAGCCCGGCTCCACGCCAGGCCCATGCCCAGGCCCTCGAACTCGGTTGCGCTGTGCAGGCGCTGGAACGGCGCAAACAGCTTGTCCGCTTGCCGGCCGGCAAACCCTGCCCCGTTGTCGCTGAGCTGCAGGGTGCAGTGGCTGTCCGACAAGGGCTGACAGCGCAGGCTCACGCTGGCCTGCGCCAGGCCAAGGCTGAACTTCAGCGCATTGTCCAGCAGCCGCTCCAGCACGCCGCGCAGCAGCGCGGCATCGGCCCAGACCACTGGCAGATCTGGCGCCACGGTCCATTGCACGCTCCGTCCGGCATAGGCTTGCATCACGGCATCGCGGGCCTCCTGCACCACGGCCGCCAAAGCCACCGACACGCATTGCACCGGCGAGCGCGCCAGGCGTGACAACTCCATCAAGCCGTCAATCTGCCGTCCCTGGAGCTGCGCCGCTTCGGCCACACGCTGCAGGCTGGCATCGACCTGCGGATCCAGCGGCGCGCCCGCAGCCTGCAGGTCTTCGCGGATGATGCGCACATAGGAGGTCACATGGCGCAGCGGCGCCCGCAGGTCGTGCGAAATGGAATGCAGCAGCTCGTCCTGGGCCACGCGCAGGTGCTCCACTTCCAGCTTCAGGGCCGTGATTTCGTGCCGCGCCTGTTCCAGTTCACTGCCACCAGGCAATGCGCCATCGCTCATTTGGTCGGACGCTTCCAGCCGGCAATCGCCACCTGCTTGCCGCGGGCCACGGCCAGGCCACCAGGCGGCACGTCCTTGGTGATGGTCGAGCCGCCGCCCACGGTGGCACCGGCGCCGACGGTCACCGGCGCCACCAGCACGCAATTGCTGCCAATATGGGCGTCGGCCTCGATCGTGGTGCGGTGCTTGTGGGCGCCATCGTAGTTGGCGGTGATGCTGCCGGCACCGTAGTTCACCCGCTCGCCGACCACCGCATCCCCCAGGTAGGCCAGGTGGTTGGCCTTGGCACCCTGCGCCAGGCTGGAGTTCTTGACCTCGACGAAGTTACCGATATGCACCTGTGCGCCCAGCCGCGCGCCGGGCCGCAGCCGGGCAAAGGGCCCCACCAGCGCGCCGGCGCCCACGGTCACGCCGGCGGTTTCACCGTCGATGTGGGTGAAAGGGTGGATCACGGCACCGGCCTCAATGGCAGCGTTGGCAATCACGCAATGGCTGCCGATGCGCACGCCGTCGCCCAGGGTCACCCGGCCTTCGAACACGCAGTTGACGTCAATCTCCACGTCCTGGCCGCACTGCAGCTCTCCCCGCACGTCCAGCCGCGCCGGGTCTGCCAGCCGCACGCCCTGCTCCAGCAAGGCTGCGGCCTGGCGCTGCTGGAAGGCCCGCTCTAGTGCTGCCAGTTGCGCCGGGCTGTTGATGCCCGCCACTTCCAGCGCGTCCGTGGTGCTGTGGCTGCGCACCGGCACGCCGTCCGCGACCGCAAATTTGACGATGTCGGTCAGGTAGTACTCGCCCTGGACATTGTGGTTGTCCAGTCGCGCCAGCCAGGCCTTGAGCCGCGCAGCCGGCAGCGCCATGATGCCGCTGTAGATCTCGCGGATCGCACGCTGCTCGGCGCTGGCATCCTTATGCTCGACGATGGCACGCACACTGCCATCGGCACCGCGGACGATCCGGCCGTAGCCGCTGGGGTCGTCGAAGGCAATGGTCAGCAGCGCCAGCGCGTCGCCACCACAGGCCTGCACCAGCGCCCGCAGGCTGGCCACCTGGGTCAGTGGCACATCCCCCGAGAGCACCAGCACGACGCCATCGTCAGGCAGCGCCGGCAACGCCTGCTGCACCGCGTGGCCGGTGCCCAGCTGCGGTTCCTGGCGCACAAAATGGAGGTCAAATGGGGCTGCAGAGCTTATGGAATCAGAACGGAGCGCTCCCGTTTTCGTAGCATTCGGGTTTCGCCGCAGGTCCGCCAGCGAGGCTTCCACCTGGTCCGCACCGTGGCCGGTGATCAGCACCACGTTGCGCGGCTGCAGTTGCGCCGCGGTCTGCAGCACGTGGCGCAACAAAGCGCGGCCGCCCAGACGGTGCAATACTTTGGGCAACCGGCTCTTCATGCGCGTGCCCTTGCCCGCGGCCATGACGACCACATCCACCACCGATCCTGCTGCTGTCATGTCTGTGTCCTGTCCATCTGCGCCCGGTCTGGCGCGCCCTGGCCAACCAGGCGCTCCCCCGAAACTCCTGCGGATTATCGGGCTGGCGCTGGCCGGCCTGGCACTGGCCCTGCTGGGCGGTTGCAGTGCCATCAAGCTGGCCTACAACAGCGCGCCGGACTTCAGCTACTGGTGGCTGGACGGCTATGCCGACTTCAACGACGAGCAGACCGCGCTGGTGCGGGAAGAATTGCAACGGCTGCACCGCTGGCACCGCAGCAGCGAGCTGCCGCGCCTGGCGGACCTGCTGCAGCAGGCCGGGCGGATGACCGCCGGCAACATCACCGAGGAGCAGGTCTGCAACATGTTCGAAGCCATGCGCGCCCGGGCGCTGGCGCTCAGCGAGCAGGCCGAGCCGGCGGTGGTGGCGCTGGCACCGCGTATCAGCGCCGAGCAGCGGCAGCACATCGAGCGCAAGTTCGCCAAGGCCAATACCGAATGGCGCGCCGACTACCTGGAGGGAAATGCCCAGAAGCGCAGCGAAAAGCGGCTGGAAGCCCAGGTGGAACGCAGCGAACAGTTCTACGGCAAGCTGCAGGAGCCACAGCTGGCGGTGCTGCGTAGCGCCCTGGAGGGCACCGGATTCAACCCGGACATCAGCTACACCGAGCGCTTGCGCCGGCAGCAGGACCTGTTGCAGACGCTGCGGGCGGTGCAGGCTGACCCGGGCAGTGCCCGCAGCCGGCTGCGCCAGTACCTGGAGCGCGTGCTGGAGTCTCCCGACCCGCAGTACCGGGCCTACAGCCAGAAAGTGATTGCCGGCAGCTGCCGGCTGGTGGCGCTGCTGCACAACGGCACCAACGCCGAGCAGCGCGAACGCGCCGCACGCCGGATCGCCGCCTACGAGCGCGACGCGCGCGAGCTGGCAGCGCAGCGCTGAGGAAGTGCTGAACCCGGCCGCGCCGTCCCGGGAGCGCCGGCGCCATTGCACCGGGCAGATGTGCACACGTCACAAAATCGCGCCGCCAGGTTCACCACTATTGGGTATGACAAACCCCTACTCTTGCACCAAGGCGCCAGGCCGGACCCAGGTGGTACGGACAAGGCCCTGCAGCAGGAGCACACCATGCACACCATTGGCCAGACCGCAGCACACCCGGCCCGGACCGCAGCCGACAGCAATCACCCAGCCCTGGATGCCCAGTCCCAGGTTTTTCTGCTCAAGCTGGTACTGGACCAGGTGGACTACGGCCTGGCGGTGATCGACCTGGACAGCCGGCGCATCGCCTTTGCCAACGCCCTGGCACGGCACTGCCTGGAGCCGGACCCGGACGCGCCCGGCGGCGTGCACCTGCAGCACGGCCAGCTGCACGTTGGCAATGCCGACGATGTACCGCAGTTTGACCAGGCGCTGGCACGGGCCCGCAACGGCCTGCGCGCCTTACTGCGGCTCGACACGGCCGGCAAGCAGCAAACCCTGGCCCTGGTACCCCTGAGCGCCAGCTGGAGCGCCGGTGCCGACGATAGTGCCGATCCAACCGGAGTGCCAGTCAGCAGCACCACGCTGGCACTTCTTGTGTTCGCCAAGCAGCAGCTGTGCGACGGCTCGACCATGACCCTGTTCGCCCAGCAACTGGGCCTGACCAGCATGGAAGGCCAGGTGCTGGCCTCGGTCTGCGAAGGCCTGCGACCCAACCAGATTGCACACCAGCGCGGGGTGCAGATTTCTACGGTGCGCACCCAGTTGCGTTCGATCCGGCAAAAGACCCAGACCGACACCATCCGTGAGCTGGTGCAACAGATCTCGGTGCTGCCGCCCATGGCGCGGCAATTCCACGCCCACCCGCTTGAGGCCTGAGGCGGTCAGGCCGGTGCTTGGCCAGCAGGGTGCTGGCAGGCGGCGGATATTTGGTTACAGTAGCGGGCGGTCTGCCAACTACCCACCATGCCCGCCCATCCGAGTCCGCCCATCAGCCCATTGGAGAGTTTCTGCGCCAATGCTGCCCTGTCCGCGAATCTGCGGGACCTGGCGGCCGCTGGCACCTTGAAGCGTTTTCGCAAGGGCACGATCCTGATTCACGAGGCCGATATCGGCGACACGTTGTTCATCCTGATCAGCGGCAAGATCAAGGTCTATGGCACCGACACCAGCGGCAAGGAAATCACTTTTGGCGTCTTTGGCGCCGGTGAATATTTCGGCGAGATGGCATTGGACGGCGGGCAACGCTCGGCCAGCGTCATCACCACCGAAACCAGCGACTGCGTACTGGTGACCCGCACCGATCTGCTGGCCTTCATTGCCCGCCGGCCGGAATTTGCCCTGGAACTGCTGTCCAAGGTGATCGCCCGGCTGCGCCACGCCACGCACCAGTCGCGCAACCTGGCCTTTGTGGACGTCTACGGCCGGCTCACACGCTGCCTGCTGGAACTGGCCACGCCCCAGGCCGATGGCACACAGCTGGTGAGCGAACGCCTGACCCACCTGGACCTGGCCGGACGGGTGGGTTGCAGCCGAGAGATGGTGAGCCGGATCCTGAAGGACCTGGAACAGGGCGGCTACATCCGGCTGCAGCAGCGCCACATCTGCATCGTCAAGAAGCTGCCGGCGCACTGGTGACCGTCCGCCCTGAGCCTGGCCCGTCCCGGGCTTGCTGAAGGGTCGAAGAACCGCTGCGGCTTCGACCGGCTCAGCCCGAACGGTACCTGTACTACAGGCGCGACTTTCCCTCAGGTCACGACAAACGGCAGTTCGCGATGGCGCACGCCGGTCAGGCGCGCCACCGCATTGGCCAGGGCCGGTGCCAGCGCCGGCAGGCCCGGCTCGCCCATGCCCTTGGGCGGGTCGTTGCTAGGCACGATGTGGACCGCCACCCTGGGCGCGTCCGGCATGCGTGGCACCGGCATCTGGTGGAAGTTGCCCTGCTCCACCACGCCGTCCTTGAGCGTGATGCGGTGCCCCGGCATGGTGGTGGCCAGGGCCATCACCACCGAGCCCTGTACCTGCGCTTCCACCGTGCGCGGGTTGATGCAGAAGTTGCAATGCACGCCGGCCGTGACGTTGAGCAGCACCGGCTTGCGTTCCTTGCCTTTTCCGGCCATGCGCGCCTCGACCACGTAGGCCACCACCGACTCGAAGCTCTCATGCACCGCCACGCCAAAGGCATGGCCTGGCGGCAGCTTCTTCTTGCCGTAGCCGGAGCGGTCCACCGCCAGTTGCAGCGCCGCGCGGTGCCGTGCCGCTTTCGGGTTGTCGCCCATCAGCTGCATGCGGTAGGCCACCGGGTCCTGGTTCGTGCCCACGGCGATCTCGTCGATCAGGGTCTCCATCACGAACGCCGTGTGGGTGCTGCCGACCGAACGCCACCACAGCACCGGCACATTGACCTTGGGGTGGTGCACGCTCAGGTTCATGGGCAG
>JANMKM010000039.1:0-3939 GCA_031372035.1 Rhodoferax sp.
ATCAGGTATTGCTGATCGGGCAGATAAGGGACGTAGCTGGTGCTCATCCGCAATAAACGAACACCCTCACTTGCGGTTGTGAGGGACAACCCTAGTTTCTGCCGCCCAGACTCCTAGGCCGAGTCAGCCGGTGGCCGGCCGCCAGGTCAGCATATGGCGGCGCCGGGTCAGGGCCTTCGCAACGGCTAGAATGCTGCTTCAGGCCCGCTGCTCCGGCGGGCTTTTGTATTCCGGAGCCATGTAGAGGACCACCATGTACAAAAACCTCGCAGCCACGCTCGTGGCCGCCTGTTGTTACCTTCCTTTTTCATCGCCATCTGCCGAACCCTTGAAGGTCGGTTTTGTCTATGTGGCACCGTTGCTCGATGCCGGCTGGGTGCACCAGCATGACGAAGGCAGGCGCGCGCTGGAGTCAGCGCTCAACCCGCCCGGGGCGACCGGCAGCAATGCCCGGGTCCAGACCACCTACGTCGAAAACGTGGCTGAGGGGCCAGACGCCGAGCGTGTGATCCGGGATCTGGCGCGCCAGGGCCACAAGCTGATCTTCACGCCCAGCTTTGGCTACATGGAGCCGACGCTCAAGGTAGCGCAGGAGTTTCCGGATGTGCGCTTCGAGTCGATCACAGGCTACAAGACCGCGCCCAACGTGGCGACCGCCAACGCCCGCTACTACGAAGGCCGGTATCTGGCTGGCATAGCCGCTGGCCGCATGACCCGTAGCAACGTGGCTGGCTACGTGGCCGGCTTTGCCATTCCGGAGGTCTTGCAGGGCATCAATGCTTTCACGCTGGGGATGCGCTCGGTCAATCCGGCAGCGGTGGTGAAGGTGGTCTGGCTGGACGCCTGGTTCGATCCTGCGCGTGAGCGCGATGCGGCCATGACGCTGTTCAACCAGGATGTGGACGTGATCGCTTTCCACACCGGCTCCAACGCCGTGATGGTGGCTGCGCAGGAGCGCGGCAAGCTGGCAGTGGCCTATCACTCAGACATGCGCCGGGTGGCACCGGACGCGCAGATCCTGGCCGTGACCCACCAGTGGGGCAGCTACTACAGCCAGCGCACCCGGGCGGTGTTGGACGGCAGCTGGCGCAGCGGCAATGTCTGGGGCGGGGTGAAGGAGGGCATGGTCCGGGTGGAGGGTTTCGGTCCGCGCGTGCCCAAGGCGGTGCAGGAGGAGGTGCTGGCGCGGCAACGCGAGATAGCGGGTGGCAGCCTGCAGCCCTTCCGGGCCCGCGCTGCCGTGCTGGACAACGCCGGGCAGGTCGTGATTGCCGCAGGCACTTCACTGAGCGACCAGCAGATACTGGCCATGAACTGGCTGGTGCAGGGTGTCCAGGCCAGGGCGCCGAGCCGCTGAGCGTTTGACAAACTGGCTGCGGGCGCGTCTAGATCTGCCCGATGCTTTTGAGCAACTGCGCCACTTCCTCCTGCCCCTTGTAAGCCTCGCCCAACTGCGCCAACCGGTCCAGTTCGGTCTTGGCGGCGGCCTTGTCGCCGGCCTGCAGGTAGAACTTGGCCAGGTTCAGGCGGAAGGAGTGCACCCCCGGTGCCTGCTCCACCACCTTCTTTTGCACTTCGATCGCTTTTTGCGGCTGCCGCTCGCTGGCCAGAACCAATGCCAGGGTGTCGCGCAGCGTGGGCTGGTCCGGGGCCAGCTTCACGGCCCGTTCGGCGAAACCCAGGGCACCCGGTTTCTTCTGTTGCATCATGACCCAGGCAATGTTGTTCAGCGGCACGGCGTTGTCCGGCAGCAAGCGCATCGCTTCGCGGTAGCGGCTCTCGGCCAGCGCCATGTCCTTCTGGCTCATCGCGACATCACCCATGTAGAGGATGAAGGGTGCGTCGTTCGGATGCTCCTTGAGCCAGCCATCGGCGAATTTGGCTGCTTCTGCGGGCTTGGGGCCCGCCTGCAGCGCCGTATGCAGGCGCGCGGCCGCCGCGCCTGAGTCCAACTTGTTCAGGGCCTTGCGAAAAGCGTTGGCCGCAATGTCCCAGTGCTTGAGCTGCAGTTCGATGTCGCCTTCCATCATGAAGCCGGCAGCGGAGTCCGGCTTGCGCTTTTGCACGTCCTGTGCCACGGCCAAGGCTTCCTTGGGCTTCTGCCGGTTCAACGCCAGGCTGACCGCCATGCGCTGGGCTGGCACCGAATCAGGCTGTTTTTCCAGGGCGCGCTTGACTTCGCGCGCCGCCGCATCCAGGTCCTTCTGGCCGAAATGGACATTGGCCAGGCCCAGATAGCCGGCAGACAACTCAGGCCGCAAGGCAATCAGCTTGCGGTAACTGCCACTGGCTTGCTGGAAATCACCGGTGATGAGCTGCGAGCGCGCCAGGATCTCCGTTACCTCCGCGTTGTCCGGCATCGCATTGGCCGCGCTCTGGGCGGCCGTCAGGGCTGCCGTGGAGTTCTTGCTGGCCAGCAGGTACTCCACCTGTGCCAGGCGGCTGCGCGGGTCGGCCGGGTTGGCCGCCACTGCCCGGGCAAAGGCTTGCGCCACTTCGTCCGGAGAGGCGCCGCTGCGGCGCTGCACGTCGGCCAGCGCCAATGCCGCGCCGGAACTCTTGGGGTTGTTTTCCAGATAGGTTTCCAGCCGGGTACGCGCGGCATCGGCGTTGCCTTGCTGCATTTCGATGGCCGCCAGGCCAGTGATCGCCGGCAGGTAGCCAGCGTCCTTGTTCAGCGCCAGCTCCAAGCTCTTGCGCGCGCCGACGAGGTCCTTGCGCATCAGTTGCACCCGGGCCCGCAATTCGTGCGCCTGGGGCTTGTCGGGCTGCTTCTTTTCCAGCGCGTCGATGGCCTGCAACGCCTCGGCCAGTTCACGGCGCTGGATGCGCACATTGATCAGTGCCAGATCGACATTGCCGCCGGCATCGGTGGCGGCGATCTTCTGCAACTGCGTCATGGTGCCAGTGACGTCACCCGGCTCCATCTGGGTCAGGGCAATGGCGGCACTCACGCCTTTGTCATTCGGCCGCAGTTGAGCCGCCTTTGCCAGCAAGGCCTGCGCGTCCTTCTTGTTGCCCTGCATCAGCTGGGCCTGGGCTGCCAGTTTGAACACGGTCGCCGACTTGGTGCCCTTTTCCAGCAGCGGCTGCGGCGCCGCCATGGCCTTGGCCGGCTGGCGTCCTTGCACATAGCTTTGCGCCAGCAGGCGGCGTGAATCGGCGAAATTGGGGGCCAGCTGCACCGCCCGGTCCAGGAAATTCTGTGCCGCGCCCAGCTCCCCCAGCTGCAGCTCCACTGCACCTGCCAGGTGCAGGTAGCGCACCTCGTTCGGAGCCACGCGCAGGGCCTCCTGCGCCAGATCGCGCGCGGCCTTGTAGTTGCCTTGTGAATACTCCAGCTGGGCGTCGTAGTAGGCCACCTGCGGGTGCTTGGGCTGCAGCTTCTTGAACTCGGCCAGTTCCTTGCGGGCAGTTTCCCAGTCGCGCTGCAACAGATACAACGCGATCAGCGAATCGCGCAGTCCGTACTGATCCGGTTTCAGTTCCAGAGCCTTGCGGTAGGTGGCAATGGCGCCGGGCATGTCGCCCTTGGATTGCAGCAGCAGGTCGCCCTTGAAACGCAGGGCATCGATCTCCAGGGGGGACTGCTCCAGCAGGGTGTTGATGGTGCGCAATGCGCCGTCAACATCGCCATTGCGCGCCGTCAACCGGGCGTCAAGGATCACGGCTGGTGCATAGCCTGGCGTCTTGGCCAGAACCCGGGTGACGGCTACTGCCGCCTTGTCGTATTCGCCGACGGCGGCATGTGCCGTGGCCACAGTGGTCCGCAGCTCCTTGTTGGCGGTCTCGTCAACCAGTGTCAGGTCGGCCAGCTCGTCGAGCAGCTTGCGCGGCTGCCCCTGCTTCAACAGGGACGTAGCCAGCAGCGGCACCACGGCCGTGTCTGCATACTCCAGCTCACGGGCCCGGCGCAGCTCCTGCTCGGCACCGGCGGCG
>JANMKM010000058.1:0-14485 GCA_031372035.1 Rhodoferax sp.
CATCGACATCCTCGCAACCTGCGTCGCCCTGCGCCTGGGCAGCGAGAAATTGCAGCCGCTGCTGCGCGAGATGAAGAACAACCTGCGCAGCAAACGCTACGCGTAGTCTCGGTGGGGGACCGAGCAAACGCACTGCGTGTCGTTTGGTCCGTCCCGCAAGGAACAGCCGACATCCGACGAACAGTTGGGGACCGAGCAAACGCACTGCGTGTCGTTTGGTCCGTCCCGCAAGGTATTACATTTGCTTGAACAGGTGCGAGAACGGTCGGCTCACCGCCAGGTTCTCCTTGCGCCCCTTGACCTTGACGGTGGCCTGGCCACGGAAGTCGCGCGTCACCATCTCGATCGCGCTGGCGTTGACGATGGTGGAACGGTGGATTTGCCAGTACTTCTCGCCGTCCACACTCTCGGCAATTTCCTTGATCGGCGTGCGTATCAGGCCGTCGAACTCACGCGTCGCCACCAGGGTGTACTTCTCATCGGACTGGAAGAACAGCACATCCTCGATCGGTATCAGCCGCAGGTTGGAGCCGATGCTGACTTTGATCCACTTGAGCTTCTCGCTCGGCCTGTTCAGCGTGGCCGACAGATGCGCCAGCATGACTTCCAGGTTCTGTTCTGGCAGCGCCGGCCGGGCCGCCTGGCGTTCCTGCAGCCGCGCCACGGTGGCCGCCAGGCGCTCGTCGCTGTAGGGCTTGAGCACGTAGTCGACAGCGCCGGTCTCAAACGCCTCTACCGCGTACTGGTCAAAGGCGGTGACAAAGATCACGTGGCACTTCAGGCTGCGGTTGGCCGCCAGGCTGCGCGCCACTTCGACGCCCGTCATCTCCGGCATCTGGATATCCAGAAACGCGAACTGCGGTTGGTGCTCGGCGATCGCTTCCAGCGCAGCCTCGCCGTCGCCCACGTCCGCCAGGATACGCAACTCCGGCCAGAGCTTGCCCAGCTTGGCCTTGAGCTGGGCCCGCAGGATCGGTTCGTCTTCGGCAATGATGGCGCTGATCGTCATGGCGACCTAGTTTAGTGACTTGGCTGCAGCCCGGCGCTTTCTGGTCCAGAACCAGTAGATGCCCAGGCCGATCAGGATGAACGGCGACAGCGCCGGGAATATTCCGATCAACACCACCGTCGGGATGAACAGCAGCAGGAATGCAAACAGGAAGCCCAGACCGTAGAGCACGGCAACCACGATCCCGATGGCCAGCATGCAGGCGGCAAAGGCCACCAGCAATCCGACCGAGCCCAGCGCCATGCCCTCCAGACCGTCGAGCTGCAAATTGCCCACATGCACCGGCAGCCAGCCGGTATAGAGGCCAATCAGCGCCGCCACAAAGATGAACCCCAGGACCAGCACCAGAGCCATGAATATCCGCGAAACCACGGTCGCCCAGACGCCGTAGGCGCGGCTGGTGACACCCCAGACACGGCGCCAGCCCGTCGCCGGAGCCGGCATCCGTGCCGGCCCGGAAGCGTAAGCCATCGTTGCCGACATCGCGCCGCCCGCGGCCAGGCTCGTGTCGGCCACTCGCACCGGTTGTTCGATCGGTACCTCGATCGTCGCCACCACGCCGCGCGGCGGCTGGGCTTCGATCGTGAAGCGGCCGCGGCCACCATGAATTGCCATCAGGCGTTCACGCAGATTCGACAGGCCCACACCCTGGCCCGACTGCATCGGTGCATCCGACAGGCCGCGCCCGGTGTCGCGCACCGCCACCCGGATACGCTCGCCGTCCAGGGTGTCAACCCGGGACACCTGAACATCGATCCTGCCACCCTCGCGCACAGGTTCGAGCCCGTGCTTGATCGCGTTTTCCACCAGCGTCGGCAGCATCATGGGCGGGAAGGAACGGCCCAGCAGTTCTTCCGGCACCTCGATCCCGAACTCCAGCCGGGCACCCATGCGCATCTTCAGGATGTTCAGGTAGGCGCGCACCAGTTCGACCTCCTGGCCAACGGTGGACGTGCTCTCGCGCATCTTCGGCAACGCCGCCCGCAGGTACTGGATCAGGTGCCCCACCATCTGGTTGGCGGCGACGGGGTCCACCTCGGTCAGCGCCTGCACATTGGCCAGCGTGTTGTACAGGAAGTGCGGCTCCACCTGGGCCTGCAAGGCTTGCAGGCGGGCCTCGGTCACCTGGCGGCTGACGTCACTGACCTCGGCCTCGCGCTCCTTCTGCTGGGCAAACGCCAATGCACGGCGCGAACGGCCAATCAGGTACTTGGCCACCAGCAGCATGATGAACAGTGGAATGAAGGTCAGGATCAGGATGGAACCCACCCCGACCCGCCAGACGTCGCCAGCGACCTTGGCCCGGATGTCGCCCCGGAACTCGGGTGGCAGCGGCGACAGTGGCACCACGGGCGGCAAATGGATGCCGAAGGCGCTGCGGCTGGCACTGCCGGCGGCACTGCTGGCGCCCTGGGTCACGCCGTCGATCTGGATCCGGATGGCGCCAGCCGAAGCGGCCACGTGGGGTGGGCTGGGCACTGCTGGCACAGCCGGCACCGGTGGCAGCGCGGGAAGGGCCGGCCGACCGGGCACGCCTGGAACGCCTGGTACGCCTGGAAGAGCAGGCTTGCCGGGGACGGCTGGAGGCCTGGACGAACCCGCCGCCGGCGAATCCAGTCCATCGGTGGGCCGAATGGCACGGATTGCCGCCAGGGCCTCACGGGCCGTCTTCTCGTTGTCCCGCGCCGCCCGGATCAACTCGTCAAATGAACGCACGGTAGCGCTCATGTCCACACCCTTGTCACGCATGCGCTCCACGGCCTGGTCGCGCGACTCCTCCAGCGCCTCGCGCGCCTCCTGGGCGGAATCGGCGGCCGACTCCGCCGCATCGCGGGCGGCCTCCAGCGCCGACTCCCGGGTGTCACGCAAGATCTCCCGGCTGGCCGCGTGAACTTCGGTCTGCGCCCGGGACAACTCCTCGCGGGCCCGGCCAATCTCATTGATGGCCCGCTCCAGTTCACGCTTGCGGTCCGGGTCCGCAGCCCGGTCCATGAGCCGGCGCACGATGTCCTCGGCCAGGGTCAGCGCGTTGTCACCAAAAGCCAGGCGGATCTCGCGCTTGATGGCCTGCTGCTCCTCCGGTGTGTTGCCGCTGTCCGATAGCCGTATCACCTGGATCGGCGTGGCAAACAGCACCAGCGCGGCCAACGTGGCGATACCGAATGTGACGATGCCCCACCAGGGCGTCTTGTCGATGAGGTTTCCGAGTGCTTTGAACATGATGGCTGGCCTGACGGAGGATTGCGTGGGTTCGTTGCGGCGGCCCTGAAGCAGCCTGTTGACCCAAGCTTAGGTCTGCCAACCCATTCGTCTCAACGGCCTGCAGACGGACTGCAGAAGCACAGGCACAGACGGCAAAGGGGCGCGCCAGGCCGGCTGGCAATTCAGTGGCCGCTCAGATCCGACCCTCGGCCACGGCATGGCATGCAACCTGGACCAAACCACTGCCCTGCAGCACTGGACGCTCGACCTGGCAACGCTGGTTGGCATGGGGGCAGCGCGGATGGAAGGCGCAGCCCACGGGCGGGTCCAGCGGGTTCGGCACTTCTCCCTGCACCGGCGTACGGGCGCGGCCGGTGTCGTGCATCTTCGGGATCGCGTCCAGCAGCATGCGGGTGTAGGGATGACGCGGGCTGGCAAACAGGGTCTGCTTGTCCGCCAGTTCCACCAGGCGCCCCAGGTACATCACGCCCACCCGGTCGCTGACATGGCGCACCACCGCCAGGTTGTGCGAGATGAACAGGTAGGTCAGACCCAGCTTGCGCTGCAGGTCCTTCATGATGTTGAGCACTTGCGCCTGCACGCTGACATCCAGCGCCGATGTTGGCTCGTCACACACCAGAAAGTCCGGGTTGGTGGCCAGCGCCCGGGCAATCGAGATGCGCTGGCGCTGGCCGCCAGAGAACTGGTGTGGGTACTTGGCGGCGTCAAGCGGACTCAAGCCCACCATGCTCAGCAGTTCGCTGACGCGGGCCGTGATCTGTCCGGCGTCACTCAACAGGCCATGCTCGGTCAGCGGTTCGGCCACGATCTGGCGTACCAGCCAGCGCGGATTGAGACTGGCATACGGGTCCTGGAAGATCATCTGCACCCGTCGGCGCAAAGCTGGCGCCTGGGCCGTCAGGAATACCGCATGGGCATCCATGCCGTCAAAGCGCAAACTGCCACGGGTCGGCTGGTACAGGCCCACCAGCAAGCGTGCCACCGTGCTCTTGCCACAGCCCGACTCGCCCACCAGCGCCAGGGTCTGGCCGCGCGCAATGTCGAAACTGACGCCGTCCACAGCATGCAGCAGCAACCGCGGCTGGCGCTCGATCACCCGGTTCAGCCAGGGCGCCGAGACGTCGAAGTCCATCGCCAGGTCTGTGGCTTGAACCAGAGCCTCGCCCGGAATGTCCACGCCCAGCCCTCCAGTAGCGTTCACGTCGTCGCCCTCGCATGCAGCCAACAAGCAGCGCGGGTCGCACCGGCAGCGAACAGGTCCGGACGCTCCTGCATGCAGCGCTCGAACACCTGCGGACAGCGCGGATTGAAGGCGCAACCACGCGGAATGGCATTGAGGCGGGGCATGGCGCCGTCGATCTGGTTCAGATGTTCGCGATCCTCCAGGATGTCGGGGATTGCCGCCATCAACCCGGTCGTGTAGGGATGTGCCGGGCGATTGATCACCTCGTGCACGGGCCCGATCTCGGCAATGCGCCCGGCATACATCACGGCCACCCGGTCGCAGGTCTCAGCGATCACGCCCATGTCATGGGTGATCAGCATCACAGCCGCGCCATGCTCGGCGCAAACGGTCTTGAGCAGCGTGATGATCTGCGCCTGGATCGAGACGTCGAGCGCGGTCGTGGGCTCGTCCGCCACGATCAGCTTGGGCTCGGCCGCCAGCGCCAGCGCAATCACCACGCGCTGGCGCATGCCGCCGGAGAACTGGTGCGGGTAGTGGTCAAAGCGCTGCTCGGCCGCGGGAATGCCCGTGTCCCTGAGCAACGCAACGGCGCGCTTGCGAGCCTCGGTCTCGGTCACCGGCAGGTGCGCCAGGATGGTCTCAACCAGTTGCCGGCCGATGGTGTAGAGCGGGTTCAATGATGTCAACGGGTCCTGGAAGATGGCGCCGATGCGCCGGCCGCGGATATGGCGCATGCGCTGTGGCGGCAGGTTGTCGATGCGTTCGCCTTCCAGCAGGATCTGGCCGCTGGCGATGCGCCCCGGCGGCTCCAGCAGGCCGATGATGGCCGCACCCGTCAGCGACTTGCCGGCACCGGATTCACCCACCACGCCCAGGATCTCGCCAGGCGCAATCTCGAAGGATATGTCGTCCAACGCCCGCAGGGTGCCGCGGCGGCCGGGAAACTCCACCACCAGGTTCTTGACTTGCAACAGGCTCATGGGCAGGCGACGCTCAGCGCAACCGCGGGTTGAGGGCGTCACGCAACCAGTCACCGAGCAGGTTGACGCTCAGGGAGATCATGATCAGCATCATCCCGGGGAATACCGTGATCCACCATTCACCGGAAAACAGGTAGCGGTTGCCCACCTGTATCAGCGTGCCCAGCGACGGCGCCGTCGGCGGCACACCCACACCCAGAAACGATAGCGTAGCCTCGGTGATGATCGCGGTGGCAACCTGGATCGTCGCCAGCACCAGCACCGGTCCCATCACATTGGGCAGCACATGGCGGCGCATGATGCGCAGGGGGGAGACGCCGATCACCCGGGCCGCCTGCACATATTCCTTGTTGCGCTCAACCAGGGTCGAGCCCCGCACCGTGCGGGCGTACTGAACCCAGCCGGTGAGCGTGATCGAGATGATCAGGACCCCGAAAGCCAGTGAAGTCTGGGCATTGGGAAACAGCGCCCGCCCGACGCCGGCAATCAGCAGCGCCACCAGGATCGCCGGAAACGACAGCATCACGTCGCACAGGCGCATCAGCATGGCATCGATCCAGCCGCCATAAAACCCGGCGATCAGCCCCAGCGCCACACCGATGACCACCGACAGCAGCACCGACGCAAAGCCTACTGCCAGCGAGATCCGGGCACCGTACATCAGGGCCGAGAGGATGTCGCGGCCCTGGTCGTCGGTGCCAAAGGTGAAGCGCGCATCACCGCCAGGCAACCAGCTCGGCGGCAGCCGCGCGTCGCTCAGCTGCAGGCTCGCCAGGTCGAAGGGGTTGTGCGGCGCCACCCAGCCCGCAAACAACGTGCAGAAGACGCAGACCAGGGCCACGGCGGCGGCAGCGATTGCCACCGGCGACGAGCGGAAGCTGTAACCAAGGTCGCTGTCCCAGGCCCGGGCCAGCCAGCCGTGCTGCATCACCAAAAGACTACTTGTTGACCTTGATGAACTTCCACGGCATTTCGTTGCCCGGGAGCTGCACCACGTCGATGTTCTTCTTGGTGCCCCAGTTCAAGGCCTGCTGGTGCAGCGGGATATGGCCCACGTCGTCCTGGTGAATCTTGATCGCCTCGCGGATCATCTCGTTGCGCTTTTTGTCGTCGGTCTCGGAGCCGACCTTGGCCGTGAGCTCGTCAATCTTCGGATTGCTATAGGCGCCCAGGTTGAACTGGCCGCGGCCACCGTCTCCAGGCGAGGACATGATCGGATACATCACGTTGTGGGCATCCACCGTGCTGGAGGTCCAGCCCAGCATGTAGAAGCTGGTATCACGGCGCAGGATCTTGGGGAAATAGGTGCCCTTGGTTTCTGCTTCCAGATTGATCTTGATCCCGACGCGCGCCAGATTGGCAGCCACCGCCTGGCAGATCGACGCATCGTTGACATAACGGTCGTTCGGGCAGTTCAGCTTGACCTCAAATCCGCTGGCGTAGCCGGCCTCTGTCAGCAGTTTCTTCGACGCTTCCGGGTCATAGGGCAGGCGCTTGGCCAGGTCTGGCGCAAAGCCCTTGACCTGGGGCGGGAACATCTCGGCAATCGGTATGGCGGCGCCGCGCATCACGGTTTTGGCAATGCCATCGACATCAATCGCCTGGTAGAAAGCCTGGCGCACCCGCTTGTCCTTGAACGGGTTCTTGCCCTTGACGCTGGAGAACTGCAGCTCGTCGCGCTTCTGGTCCATGCCCAGAAAGATGACACGCAATTCCGGGCCCTGCCAGAGTTTCAGGTTCGGGTTGGACTTGATCCGGTCCACGTCCTGCACCGGTACCGGTTCCATCACGTCGACCTCGCCCGAGAGCAATGCTGCCACGCGCGTGCTGTCGTTGCCGATGGGCGTGAACACCACCTCGTCGACATTGCCGTCGATCTTGCCCCACCAGTTGCCGTTGAGAGAGAAGGTGGTGCGCACATTGGGCTGGCGTTCACGGACACGGTAGGGGCCGGTGCCATTGGCCCGGAACGAGGCGGCATTCTCGATGCCCTTGCGTCGGTCTACCGGCTTGGTGGCCTGGTTGGTCTCGCACCATTTCTTGCTCATGATGAGCCATCCCGTGAACAGCTCGGGCAGGATCGGGAACGGCGCGTTGGTCACGAAGTCCAGCGAATGGTCATTGATCTTCTTGATCTCCTTGATCTGGCCCACGTATGACTTCATGTCCGATCCGTCATCCTTGGCCCGCTCGTAGCTGAAGATCACATCGTCGGCTGTGAACGGCGTGCCGTCGTGAAACTGCACGCCCTTGCGCAGGTTGAAGCGCCACACAGTAGGCGACATCTGCTTCCAGTCCGTGGCCAGCGCCGGTGCCAGCTTGTAGTCGCGACCGCGTGTGACCAGCGGCTCATACACGTTGTTGAGCACGGTCAGTTGCAGCGACTCGTTGAGCGAATGCGGGTCCATCGACAAGGCATCGCCCTGGTTGGCAATGCGCAAGGCCGCGGCCGATGCCGTCAGGCTGATGGCTGCCAATGCGCAACCCGTGAATGCAAACAGCGTGTTCTTCTTGAAACTCATGGTTGTCTCCGGTTAAATTGTTTGATTTTTCAGGCTAGTGGCATCGCTTGCTCGACCAGGCTAGCGTACAAGGCGCTGCCGAGCGGCAGGATGTCATCGTTGAAATCGTAGCGGCTATTGTGCAGGAAGCAGCCGTCGCGCCCGCCCTGGCCGACGCGCATGTAGGCTCCTGCCTTGACCTGCAGCATGAAGGAAAAGTCTTCCGAGCCCATGCTCGGCGTCATGTTGCGCAATACCCGCTCTTCGCCCACCAGGCTGGCAGCAACGTCGGCCGCGAAGTGCGCTTCAGGCACGGTATTGACCGTGGCCGGATACACCCGCTCGTAGTGCAGCACGGCACTGGCGCCGAAAGCCTGGGCCACGGACTCGCACAAGGCGCGCAAGCGCCGCTCCACCATGTCCTGAATGGCGGGCCTGAAGGTGCGCACAGTACCCACCAGCGTGGCGCTGCCGGGCACCACACTCATCGCCGACGGATGACCGGCGTGCATGGCGCAGATGCTGATCACCGCCTGGTCAAACGCCGACACATTGCGCGCCACGATGCTCTGCGCGGCCGTGATGATGTGCGCCGCCACCAGGACCGGGTCGATGCAGTTGTGCGGCCGGGCACCATGCCCGCCCTTGCCGGTGATAACAATCTCGATCCGGTCCGCCGCAGCCTGCATCGGGCCTGGTGTGACGCCAATGATGCCGGGGTCGGTTTCAGGCGAGTTGTGGATCGCAAAGGCGGCCTGGGCCGGAAAGCGCTCGAACAGGCCATCCTGGATCATGGCCCGGGCACCGGCATAGCCCTCCTCGCCGGGCTGGAAGATCAGGATGGCGGTGCCGTCAAAATGGCGGCTCTCCGCCAGATAGCGCGCAGCGCCCACCAGCATGGTGGTATGGCCATCGTGACCGCAGGCGTGCATCAATCCAGCCTTGGCCGACTTCCAGCCGAAGTCGTTGTATTCGGTCAGCGGCAGCGCATCCATGTCGGCGCGCAAGGCAATCATCCGGCCACCGCTGTTGGTCTGGCCGCGCACCACACCAACGACCCCGGTTTTGCCAATGCCGGTGTGGATCTCGTCCACGCCGCACAGCTGCAAGGCCTGCGCCACCCGGCCGGAGGTGTAGACCTCTTCAAAGCCGAGTTCCGGGTGCGCATGCAAATCACGCCGAAAGGCGGTGAGTTCCGGGTGGTATGCGGCAATCTGGGCGAAGGCCCGGCCGCTGGCCCGCAGGCCAGGCGCGAGCAAGGGGTTGTCAGCCATCAATGTCCTCCAGCGCGGCCTACGCGCAAACGTGGGTCTACGGCGAAATACAGCAGATCCACCACCAGGTTGATCGCCACGAAAATCAGTGCAATCAGGCAGAGGTAGGCTGCCATGACCGGAATGTCAGCAAAGGTCACGGCCTGGATGAACAACAGCCCCATGCCGGGCCACTGGAACACAGTCTCGGTAATGATGGCGAAAGCAATCAGGCCGCCGAGCTGCAGACCGGTGATGGTCATCACCGGCACCAGGGTGTTCTTCAGCGCATGGCCGAAATGGATGTTGCGGTCACTCAGGCCGCGGGCCCGGGCAAAGCGGATGTAGTCGGTGCGCAGCACTTCGAGCATCTCGCCCCGCACCAGGCGCATGATCAGGGCCAGCTGGAACACGGCCAGCGTCACCGCCGGCAGCACGATGTGGTGCCAGCCGCTGGTGCTGAACAGACCACTGGTCCACCAGCCAAACTGCACGATGTCGCCGCGGCCAAAACTGGGAAACCAGCCCAGCACCACGGCGAACACCAGGATCAGGAGAATGCCCACCAGAAACGGTGGCAACGACACGCCCACCAAGGACAGCCCCATCACCACCTGGCTGGGCACGGTACCACGTTTGAGCGCCGCGTAAACACCCATGGGCACGCCAATCAGCAGCGCCAGCAGGGCCGCCACCAGGGCCAGCTCCAGGGTAGCCGGGAACCGCTCCACGATCAGGCGCGAGACCTTGGCGCCCTGGCGCAGACTCAGACCAAACTCACCCTGCGCGGCGTTCAACAGGAAATGCCAGAACTGGACAAAGAAGGGCTGATCCAGCCCCAGGTCCGAGCGCAGCTGCGCGATCTGGTCAGGCTTCGCATCTTGACCCAGCAGAAACACCACCGGGTCACCAACGTATTGAAACAGGATGAATGCTATGAAGGCTACTGTCACCAGCACGATGACAGCCTGAACCAAGCGACGCAGTATGAATGCAAACATCCAGCAAGCCGAACAAAGGGAGAAATCTAGCAGAGCCCATCGCGTGCCGCTACGGGGTTTTCACGATGCACCAGCGTGCATGCCAACCCGTCGCTGGCGAAAAAAAACCGCCAAGTCCGAGGACTTGGCGGTTCATGCGATTTCGTCAAGCAGGACCGCGCAAGGCGGCCCAACGATCAGAATGCGTGGCGAATACCGAACTCGTAGCCGTTCGACGTGCCGCCAGGTGCAGCTGCACCAGCGCTCAGGCCGTTATTGGAAACAGAAGCCACTTGCAGGCCCTTGTTGTTGACGGTGGCATAGGTCGTGTACAGGATCGTGCGCTTGGACAAGCTGTAGTCGTAGCCAATCGCAAACTTGTTCCAGTCGTTGGCGCTGTTGGCAATATCAATGCGGCTGTAGGCAGCCTTGAAGTTGCCGGCACCCATCGGAACCACCACGCCCAGCAGCCAACCGGAGGCCTTCAGGGTGTCATCCTTCTCGATGTTGTACTGGAACATCGGCTTGAACGCGCCCATGTCATAGGCCACGCCCATGTTGGTGTAGGTCACGTCGACGGGACCCGCGGCGCCCTTGTTCTTGCCGAAGGCAAACGAGACATCCAGAGGACCGGCGGCGTAGTTCAAACGGGCACCCAGGTAGTCATTGGTCTTGGCGGGAACGTTCGAAGCGTTTTCGCCAGACGCCCACATGGCGTGCAGGTTGAAGCCGCTGGCGCTCATCAGGTAGCTGATGGAGTTGTCCAGACGCACGGCAGCGCCGTTGTTGGTGCCGCCAGCAGCAGCCAGAATGCCAGGACCTTGGTACTGACCGACACCGTTGGTGCCGAACGGATCATAGATCGTGGTGTTCCAGAAGGTCGGGGCGTATTCGCGGCCGACGCGCAGTTCACCAAAGCCACCGGTCAGGGTGACATAGGACTTGCGGCGGAAATCAAGACCACCGGCGGAAGTGCCATTGGCGCCGGTACCGGTGTCATTGTTCAGCGCGCCTTCCAGGTGGAAGCCAGCCTTCAGGCCACCGCCCAGATCTTCCGTGCCGCGGATACCGAAGCGGCTGCTGTTCAGGCCGGAATTGGTGATACCGGTCTTCGAAATGCCGTTGGCGCTGACGTGGGCCAAAGCCGCGTCAACGATACCGAACAGGGTCACGGACGATTGAGCCATTGCGGTGCTGGAAGCAGCCACAACCGCCAAGGCAATCAGGGTTTTTTTCATGTCAATATTCTCCAAGGTTAAACAAGGGGCTCCGGTCGATGGGTCCCACGCAGTGCAAACGTCACCGCTGCGTTCCCGCCGGATTCCCGGGCCAACCTCCTATTCGTAAGTTGTACGTATTGCACCAGAGGCGCCGATCTTTGGCAAAGAAATTGCCCACAAACGCGCCCGATTCGTGCGCTTTCGTTGCAGAGCAGCAACAAACACCCGGTGCTTCCCGGCATCATGAATTGTTATACAATTTGTCTAACAAACAAGCGGTGCGAAGCTCCCCATGATTTCCGTCAGTTCGCGCGAGGTGATTCACAATTTCTCCAGGGTGGCGGCACGGGTTGCTGCCGGTGAGGAATTGACAGTCACGCGCTATGGCAAGGTGCTGCTGAAACTGGTGCCAGCCGACCACGAGCCGATGACAGCCGATGCGCGCCGGGAACTGGTGCGCAAGGCCTTGTCGTTCCGTGCCATCCGTCCCAGCCACAAGCCGTTCGAGCGCAATGACGCCTATCCCATCGAGCGGCGCCTGGACCGTTGACACCAGCGTCCTGATTTGCGCCACCGCGATGGACGCGGCGCCGTTGAAGCAGGCCAGTGCACAGTCGCTGTTGCAGCAGCTGTTCGAAAGCGGCTACGGCTGCCTCTCCGGCCAGGTGCTGGCCGAGTACCTCAGTCTGGTTTTGCGCCGGCGCACCATGGCACCGGCCGTTGCGCTGGACAATGTGTCGGTATGGTCACGTGCTGCGCGACTGATGGATACACCGGCCAGTGCCTATGAGCGATCATGGCGGCTGAGCGCCCAGCAACATTACCCGGTATGGGACGCGCTGCTGATTGCAGTGTGTGCCGAGCATGGCGTGACCACCCTGTTCTCCGAGAGTACGGGAACCCTTGACAAGCCATTGGGAGTTGCAGTCATCAATCCTTTTTCCGTCCCCACATGAAAGACCAACTGCTTCAAAGCGCTGACGCGGCGTTGCGCACCCTGTTTGCCAGACCGCACGCCGGCCGTCCGTGTCCGACCCTGCCACAAACAGCTGCGGCCCTGACGCCGGATGAAAGGCGCCATTCCGCCGGGCTGATGCGGGTGGACCATGTCGGCGAGGTCTGCGCACAGGCGCTGTACGCGGGGCAGGCACTGGCCACGCGCAATCCGGACTTGCAGGCCCATTTCAAACGCGCCAGCAACGAGGAGACCGACCACCTGGCCTGGACCCGGCAGCGGCTGGATGAACTCGACGCCAGACCGTCGCTGCTCAACCCGTTGTGGTACGCCGGCGCCTTCTGTCTCGGCGTGGCTGCGGGCCGCCTGGGCGACCGCATCAGCCTGGGCTTCGTGGTCGAGACCGAGAACCAGGTCGAGGCGCATCTGCAGTCCCACCTCGAACTGCTGCCTGCCAATGACGAGGCCTCGCGCGCCATCGTGGCGCAGATGAAGGACGACGAGGCCCAACACGCGCGCGACGCGCAAGCCGCCGGCGCCATCGATCTACCCTTGCCGGTCAAGGAGCTGATGCGTTCAGCCGCCAAGGTGATGACCACGCTCGCCTACCGGCTGTAGCGGTTGGTATCGCTGGCCGCCCACGGCAGCCTCCCGCTGCTACCCCTGCAAACTCAAACGGCGATGACCTCGAGGCTGGTCGTGATCTGCGCGGTCTTGGCCAGCATGATGCTGGCAGAACAGAACTTCTCGTGGCTCAGATGAATGGCGCGCTCAACAGCCGCAACCGGCAATCCCCTGCCTGACACCACGAAGTGCATGTTGATGTGGGTAAAGACCTTCGGGTCCTGCGGCGCCCTTTGCGCCGTAAGCTTGACCGAACAGCCACGAACGTCATGGCGCCCGCGCTTGAGGATCAGCACCACGTCATACGCGGTGCAGCCACCGGTACCCGCCAGCACCGTCTCCATCGGTCGCGGCGCCAGATTCTGGCCACCCAGCTCTGGTTGCGTGTCGTTCACCGCGCCATCCATCAGCAGCGTGTGACCGCTACCGGTTTCGGCGATAAACCCCATGCCGGAGCGCGCCCCCGTGCCGCCCGTCCAGCTGACCGTACATTCCATGATGCTGCCCCACAATGCGCCTGGACAACCGTGTCAGGCCACTCCGGCCACGGGTCCTGCACTGATTCTGCCAGCGGACCCGGCTGCGCCAGGGCGCCGTTTATCATGCCCCCACACCCCCCATGAAAACCAGACAACTCAAGCCTGCGGATTACCTGCAGAAGATCCTGACCGCCCGGGTCTATGACGTAGCCGTCGAATCCCCCCTGGAGCCGGCACGTGCCATGAGCCGGCGCCTGCACAACAAGGTTCTCTTCAAGCGCGAGGACCAGCAACCGGTACGCAGCTTCAAGCTGCGTGGCGCCTACAACAAGCTGGCCCAACTGACACCCGAACAATTGCGCAAGGGCGTGATCTGCGCTTCCGCCGGCAACCATGCGCAAGGCGTGGCTCTGGGCGCGCACAAGCTCGACAGCCGGGCTGTGATCGTGATGCCGGTGACCACACCACAGGTCAAGGTGGACGCGGTGCTGGCGCTCGGAGGCGAAGTCGTGCTGCACGGCGACAGCTATTCCGACGCCTATGCCCACGCCCTGACACTGCAGACCGCTCAGGACCTGACCTTCATCCACCCGTTTGACGACCCGGACGTGATAGCCGGCCAGGGCACCATCGCGATGGAGATCCTGCGCCAGCACCAGGGACCGCTGGACGCCGTATTCGTCGCCATCGGCGGGGGTGGCCTGATTTCCGGCGTTGCCAACTACATCAAGGCCGTGCGCCCCGGCATCCGCGTGATCGGCGTGCAGATGAACGATTCCGACGCCATGATGCAGTCCGTGGCGGCCAACAAGCGCGTCACGCTGGACGAGGTGGGCCTGTTCTCCGATGGCACCGCGGTCAAACTGGTAGGACAGGAGACCTTCCGCATCGCCCGCAATCTGGTGGATGAATTCATCCGGGTTGACACCGATGCCGTCTGCGCTGCCATCAAGGACGTGTTCGTCGACACCCGCAGCATCGTCGAGCCCTCGGGTGCGATGTCGGTCGCCGCGATCAAGCAGTATGTGTCGCGCAAAAAGACCCGGGGCGAGACCTATGTCGCCATCCTGTGTGG
>JANMKM010000066.1:0-5940 GCA_031372035.1 Rhodoferax sp.
GGCAAGATCGTGCCGCCGAAACGTCACATCCTCAAGGACATCTCGTTGTCGTTCTTCCCCGGCGCCAAGATCGGCGTGCTCGGCCAGAACGGTTCGGGAAAGTCGACGCTGCTCAAGATCATGGCCGGCGTGGATACCGAGTTCGAAGGCGAAGCCACGCCGATGCCGGGCCTGCGCATCGGCTACCTGCCGCAGGAGCCGCAACTCGACCCGACGCACACGGTGCGCGAAAGCGTGGAGGCCGGCATGGGCGCGGTGTTTGCCGCCAAGGCCCGGTTGGAAGAGGTGTATGCCGCCTATGCCGAGGAGAACGCCGACTTCGACAAGCTGGCAGCCGAACAGGCCGAGCTGGAGGCCACCATTGCCACGGCCGGCACTGACTCCGAGCACCAGTTGGAAATTGCCGCCGATGCGCTGCGCCTGCCGCCTTGGGATGCCATGGTGGGTGTGCTCTCGGGTGGTGAGAAGCGGCGCGTGGCGCTGTGCCGGCTGTTGCTGTCCAAGCCCGACATGCTGCTGCTCGACGAGCCCACCAACCACCTGGACGCCGAGTCGGTGGATTGGCTGGAGGTGTTCCTCAAGCGCTTCTCCGGCACTGTGGTGGCCATCACCCACGATCGCTACTTTCTGGACAACGCGGCCGAGTGGATTCTGGAGCTGGACCGCGGCCGCGGCATCCCGTGGAAGGGTAACTACAGCACCTGGCTGGAGCAGAAGGGCGAACGTCTGGCGCAGGAGCAAAAGGGCGAAGAGGCTCATGCCAAGGCCTTGAAGAAAGAGCTGGAATGGTCGCGCCAGAACCCCAAGGCGCGCCAGGCCAAGAGCAAGTCACGCCTGGCCCGGTTCGAGGAGCTGTCGGATTTCGAATACCAGAAGCGCAATGAGACCCAGGAAATTTTCATTCCGGTGGCCGAGCGCCTGGGTGCCAAGGTGATCGAGTTCAACGGTGTCAGCAAGTCTTACGGCGACCGGCTGCTGATCGACAACCTGAGCTTCAATGTGCCGGCCGGTGCCATCGTCGGCATCATCGGCCCCAACGGTGCTGGCAAGTCGACGCTGTTTCGCATGATTGCCGGCAAGGAAAAGCCGGACAGCGGCGAGGTGGTGGTCGGGCCCACGGTGAAGATGGCCTTCGTGGACCAGACCCGCGATGACCTGAGCGACGCCAAGACCGTGTGGGAAGACGTCTCCGGTGGCCTGGACATCCTCAACGTGGGCAAGTTCCAGATGGCCAGCCGGGCCTATTGCGGCCGCTTCAACTTCAACGGCGGCGACCAGCAAAAGCGCGTCGGCACCCTGTCGGGCGGCGAGCGCGGCCGGCTGCACCTGGCCAAGACCCTGATTGCCGGCGGCAACGTGCTGATGCTTGATGAGCCATCCAACGACCTGGACGTGGAAACCCTGCGCGCGCTGGAAGACGCGCTGCTGGAGTTCGCCGGCTCGGTGATGGTGATCAGCCATGACCGCTGGTTTCTGGACCGCATTGCCACCCACATCCTGGCCTGCGAAGGCGACAGCCAGTGGACCTTCTTCGACGGCAACTACCAGGAGTACGAGGCCGACAAGAAGCGCCGCCTGGGTGAAGAGGGGGCCAAGCCCAAGCGCATGCGTTTCAAGTCGCTGAAGTAACGCGCGGCTCCGGGCTTTGTGGCTGAGACGGCCACGCGCCCGTCAGCGGTCGCCACTGTGCACAGTGGTGAATCGACGTCTTTCGACGCTATTTTGTCAATTGACAAATATGTGTCAAAAACTGTCAGAATCGCGCCATGGGCACCATCACCGACCCTTGGCACTTCCCGCGGCCGGAGCTGGCGCAGGCCTATTTGCACGGCTTTGACCTGGGCCTGACCTCGGCCCGGGGCCTGTTTGCCCGCCGGCGCATGGGCAAGAGTGAATTCCTCAAGCACGACCTGTTGCCCGCTGCCCTGGCTGCTGGTTACCTGGGCGCCTACACCAACCTCTGGGACGACACCGACCACCCGGGCCAGGCCCTGGCCAGCGCCATCGTGCTGGCCTGCCAGCCCAAGGGCCTGGCGAAGTTCTGGCAGGGGCTGCAAACCCCGATCCGCAGCGTCAAGGCCGGCGCCAAGCTGCCGCTGGGCGTGGATGCCGGTTTCGAGCTGGGTCTGGAGGACAAGGAAAAGGCGGCCGTGCCCGCCATCCAGGCCGCACTGCAGGCGGCCGACAGTGCGGGCAAGCGGCTGCTGCTGGTGATCGACGAGGCCCAGGTGCTGGCCGCGCCCGAGCACAGTGCCGTGGCGCACTCACTGCGTGCCGGTCTGGACATCCGCAAGCCAGCCATCAAGGTGCTGTTTGCCGGCTCCTCGGAGTCCGCGTTGCGGGCCATGTTTTCGCGCGCCGCAGCCCCGTTCTACAACTGGGCGCCGGTCGAACCCTTCCCGTTGCTGGGGCGCGAATTTGTGCAGGCCATGGTGCAGCAGCTGGCGCTGGTCGCACGGCATCCCTTGAAACTGGCCGACGCGCTGCAGGCCTTTGACGTACTGAAGGAGACGCCGGAGTTTTTCCGCTGGTACCTGGAGCGTTTCCTGATGTACCAGGGCCAGGGTTCGGCCGCGGCATTGGCACACACGTTGGCGCGGGTCAGCGATGACAGCGGCTATGCCAAGGTCTGGAAGGAACTGGGCCGCGCCGACCGGGCAGTGCTGCTGCTGGCGGCACGCGGCGTGCAGGACCTCTACAGTGCGCCGGCGCTGAAGCAGTTGCAGGAGCTGCTGGGTGTGCCGGAGCTCACGGCCAGTACACCGCGCACCTCGATCCGCCGGCTCACCGGCATCAAGCTGCAGCTGATGGCCCGGGTGGACCACGGTGCCTACCGTTTCGAAGACCCCGAGTTCCAGGCCTGGGTGGCTGTGCGGCCGACGGTGGACTGAACGAGCCTGGCGGGTGTGTCAGGCCGGTGCAGCGTCCGGGCCGATCTTCTTGCGCACCAGTTCGATGTGGTTGCGCAGCGCATAGACCTCGTCGGTGTACGACAGCGGCACGCTGATCTTGCCTACCGTAACCTCCAGCTCGTCGAGTTCGGCGCGCAGTTCCGCTGCCACACCACCGGCAGCAATGCGTTGTTCAATCTCGCGCAGCCGACCATACCAGCGGAACACGCGTGAGCGGATGCGGAACTCGTACAGCGGCGGCACGATGCGGCTCAGCGGCAGCAGCACAGCAATGATGATGCCCAACGCCAGCCACATCCGCTCCACCAGATTGGCCACGGTGAATGGCAGGTAGCGCTGCAGCAGCGGCACGCCGTTGCGCAGCGTGCGCTCGGCCTCGGCCGCCAGAGGGAACTCGGTGTGGGCCGCGTTGGGAAATTCACGCGCCCGGCTGAACCAGCCGGCCCCGCCATGCAGCGTCAGTGCCGCCTGCGCAAACAGCTGCAGGATGGCCGGGTGCACGGTTTCGCGCGCCACCAGCGTGGTGGTGGGGGCGATCATGTGCACGTCCAGCGCCGGCACGTCGCCTGCCAGGTCCACCACGCCGCGTGGCAGTGTCACCGGACTCAGGAAGGCAAAGCGGCGCGAGTAGGCCTCGTTCTGGGCAAAGTCCAGCAGCTTCACTCCGGGTGTCTGCAGCAGCATCTGCACCATCGGCGACTCCGGCGCCGAGACGAACACCAGGGCATCAAGCTCGTTGTTGAGAAAGGCCACCGTGGCTGGCGTCTGCTCCAGCGTGGAGATCACAATGCCGCTGCTCTCCACCCGGTTCACCTCGAACAGCTTGGCCATCAGGCTGGGTGCGCCGCTGCCGGCCAGGCCCAGGTTGACGCGCAGGCCCTGCAACTGCGGCAGGCCTGTCAACGTGGCCGTGGCCGTGACCTGGCTGGCCCGCGCTGTCCGGTAGAACAGCCACACCGGCTCCACGAACAGGCTGCCCAGCGACTGCAGCTCGGCCGGGTTGTCGCCGGCGGGCTCCTGGCTGCCGCCCTGGACAAAGCCCAGATCGGCCTGGCCGCTGCGCAGCAGTTGCAGGTTGTGGGCCGAGCCCTCGCTGGCCAGCAGCTTCACTGTGATGCCATTGGCCCGCAGGGCGTGGGCGTAGCGCTTGCCGAATTCGGCATAGGCGCTCTGGGCCGGGCCTGTGGCCAGCGTCACCGTGCGCGGCGGGTTCGGGTCCAGCCACCAGTAGGTCAGGCCCAGCAGCACCACCGCCAGCAGGAGCAGCGGCCCGGCGGAAGTGATCAGGTCCTTGATGGAGAGCAACGTGTAGCGAATATTGGTCATGGTGTGGGGGCAACGTGCCCAGCACAAAAATCTTCCAATTGCTCAACCGTCATCGGACGTCCGAACAAATAACCCTGGTAGCCGTCGCAGCCCAGGCCGGCCAGGAAGTCGCGCTGTTCCTCGGTTTCCACGCCCTCGGCGATCACGGCCAGCCGCAGGCTGCGCCCGAGGGCGATCACGGTGCCGGCGATGGCGGCGTCGTTGGGGTCGGTCATCAGGTCGTGGACGAAGGACTGGTCGATCTTGAGCTGGTCCAGCGGCAGCCGCTTGAGGTAGGCCAGGGAGGAGTATCCAGTGCCGAAGTCATCCAGCGAGAAGGTGACGCCGCTGCGCTGCAGTGCCGTCATCTTGACGATGGTTTCTTCGATGTCATGCACCAGCAGGCTTTCGGTCAGCTCCAGCTTCAGCCGTGCGGGCCGTGCGCCGGTGTATTGCAGCAGCGCCAGCACATCGGAGACAAAGTCCTGCTGCCGGAATTGGCGGGCACTGACATTGACCGACATGCTCAAGCGCTCCATGTGTGGCTTGCTGCTCCAGTCCACCAGGATTTTGCAGGCGGTCTCCAGCACCCAGGCACCGAGCGGCAGGATCAGCCCGGACTCCTCGGCCAGCGGAATGAAAGCTGCAGGCGATACCATGCCGCGCTCCGGGTGCGGCCAGCGCAGCAGCGCTTCGGCTCCAGTGACCTGGCCGTCGCGGTCCAACTGCGGCTGGAAGTGCAGTGTGAACTGCTCCCGTGCCAGACCGGTCCGGATCTCGGTCTCCAGCGCTGCCCGGGCGCTGACCACGGCCTGCATCTCGGGGTCGAAGAAGCGTAGCGTGTTGCGACCCGCCCCCTTGGCCTGGTACATCGCCAGGTCCGCCTGCTTGAGCAGGTCGTCAATCGACTCGGCGTGGCCGCTGTACAGGGCCACGCCGATGCTGGCGGTGCTGTGGTAGTCGTGGCCGGCAAGCTGGTAGGGCTGGTTCAGCTCGGCCAGGATCTTTTCACCGGTCAGCCGGGCCTGCGAAGCAGCATCATCGCGCTGCTCGCTCAGGTCATCGAGCATCACCACGAATTCGTCGCCACCCAGCCGGGCCACGGTGTCGCCTTCGCGCACATGGTTGCTCAGGCGCAGCGCCACCTGCTGCAGCAGCAGGTCGCCCAGATCATGGCCCAGCGTGTCGTTGAGGGTCTTGAAGTTGTCCAGGTCAATGAATTGCAGGGCACCGTGGCGCCCGGCCCGGGCAGTGGCGGCCAGCGACTGGCGCAACCGGTCCATCAGCAGCCGGCGGTTCGGCAGCCGCGTCAATGGGTCGTAGAAAGCCAGGGTGTTGATCTCGTCCTCGGCCGCGCGCCGGGCCGTGATGTCGGCAAACATGCCGACAAAATGGGTCAGCACGCCGTCACCGCCGCGCACCGCCGTCAGCGACATCCAGCACGGGAACACGCTGCCGTCCTTGCGCTGGCCCCAGAGCTCGCCCTGCCAGGAGCCGCGTTCCGCCACCGTACCCCAGATGGCGGTGTAGAACGCGTCATCGTGCAGGCTGGAGCGCAGCAGGCCCACGGGCATGCCCACGGCCTCTTCGGCCGAGTAACCGGTGATCCGGCTGAAGGCCGGGTTGACGCGCAGCAGGTTGCGGCTGGCGTCGGCAACGCCCATGCCCTCCTGGGCGTTGAAGACCGCGGCCGAAACCCGCAGATCGGTCTCGGCCTGGCGGC
>JANMKM010000082.1:0-10132 GCA_031372035.1 Rhodoferax sp.
GTCGACCCGCTCCAGCGCCCCCCAATAGCGTCCGTAGGCAACCCGTTCAACCCCGGATCCGTCGGCTGAAGGGCCTGCAAGGCCAGAATCATCAGCACGGACAGCTATCAAACTGGTGGCAATTGGGCGTCCCTGGCGCTCCGCCACGAACAGCAGCCAGTGCTGTGGCATGGTGTTCGCCATGCGCTCGAAGAAGTCGCGGCTGAGATAGGGCGTGTTGCCATGCTCCAGGTAGGTGCGCTCGTAACAGCGGTAGAAGAAATCCCAGTCAGCGCGGCTGATCTCGGCGCCCAGGGCCGAGCGGAAGCGCACGCCGGCCTGCTCCACCTTGCGCCGCTCCTGGCGTATCTTCTTGCGCTTGTCCTGTGCCAGGCTGGCCAGGAAGGCGTCGAAGTCGGCATAGCCGTCATGCAGGTTCTGCCAATGGAACTGCACCGTGTGGCGCAGCATCATGCCGGCCTCGGTGCAGGCCGCCAAATCGCTGCTGTTGCCGAATAGCAGGTGCAACGACGACAGGCCTTGCTCCATGCACCAGCCCAGAAGGGCCTGCACCAGTGCCAAACGCGATTGCGGCGAGCGTGCCAGCAGCCGTGCACCCGGCACCGGGGTGAAGGGTGATGCCACCAGGGCCTTCGGGTAGTAATGCAGGCCATGCTGCCGGTAGGCGTTGGCCCAGGCCCAGTCAAAGACGTACTCGCCGTAGGAGTGGTCCTTGAGGTACACGGCGCACGCTGCCTGCAGTACTCCTGCCTTGTACAGCGTCAAGATGTGTGGCCGCCAACCCGTCGCGGCGCTGGCACTGGCGCTGTCCCCCATGGCGCAGAGGTATTCGTGGCGCATCAGCGGGTTGGCATCTTCCTGCAACTGCAGCAGGCTGTTCCAGCTGTCGGCATCGATGTCGTGCAAGCTGCCAGATACCCGGATGACATAATCGTTTGCAACGTTTTTCACTATTGGTATGACCCTCAAACTCTGCGTTGCCCAGCTCAATTTCGTGGTCGGTGACCTGATGGGCAACGCACACCGGATCATCGCCGCGGCGCGCAGCGCCCATGCAGCGGGTGCGCATCTGTTGCTAACGCCTGAGCTCTCGATCTGCGGTTACGCAGCCGAAGACTTGTACCTGCGGCCGGCCTTCCTCACAGCCTGTGATGATGCCGTGAAACTGGTGGCCCGCGAGCTTGCCGGGTTAAGTGACTTCAGTGTGGTCGTGGGGCACCCGTCGCCCAGCGTCCGGGGCGCGCCTCAGCGCACCCGCTCAGTGGCAGTGCAGAGTCGCTGCAATGCGGCCAGCGTGCTGCAGGAAGGCGTGGTCGTCGCCACCTATGCCAAGCGCGAACTGCCCAACTACCAGGTATTCGACGAACGCCGCTACTTCCTGCCGGGCGATGGCGTCTGCGTGTTCGATGCCGGCGCCGCCGGTGCGCGGGTGCGCGTTGGCCTGCTGATCTGCGAGGATGCCTGGTTCGAAACCCCGGCACGTGAGACCCGTGACGCCGGCGCAGAGTTGCTGGCGGTGATAAACGCCTCGCCGTTCCACGTGGGCAAGGGCTATGAGCGGGAGCGCACCATGCGGGAGCGGGTGCTGGACTGTGGCCTTCCGATGGTCTATGCCCACCTGGTGGGCGGGCAGGACGAAGTGGTGTTTGAAGGCCATTCCTTTGCCCTGGATGCCGCTGGCGATGTCGTTGGGCGCGCTCCGAGTTTCAAGGAGGACCTGTTTGAGGTCACTGTGACCCATGCGTCGCCGGCCATGGAATTGCGCGCCAGGGTGGAGCCGCCGCGCACGCCCGACGCTGACCTGTGGGATGCCCTGGTGCTGGGTGTGCGCGACTACATCGGCAAGAACGGCTTTCCCGGAGCCATTCTGGGCCTGTCCGGCGGCATCGACTCTGCCCTGGTATTGGCTGTGGCGGTGGACGCCCTGGGGCCGCAGCGGGTGCGTTGCGTGATGATGCCGTCGCCCTATACCGCCGACATCAGCTGGATCGACGCGCGGGACATGGCGCAGCGCCTGGGCGTGCGCTACGACGAGATCTCGATCGTGCCGGAGTTCGAGGCTTTCAAGGCATCCCTGGCGTCCGAGTTTGCCGGCCGAGCCGAAGACGCAACCGAGGAGAACATCCAGGCCCGCATCCGCGGCACCCTGTTGATGGCACTGTCCAACAAGTTCGGCTCGATCGTTCTGACCACAGGCAACAAGTCCGAGATGGCCACCGGCTATTGCACGCTCTATGGCGATATGGCGGGTGGCTTTGCAGTGATCAAGGACTTGGCCAAGACCACGGTATTTCGGCTGGCGCGCTGGCGCAACCAGAACGACCCCTATGGCGCGGGCGCGGCGCCGATTCCTGAGCGCATCATCACCCGGCCACCGAGCGCCGAGTTGCGGCCCGATCAGAAGGACCAGGACAGCCTGCCGGCGTACGAGGTGCTGGACGGCATCCTGGAGCGCTACATGGAAAACGACGAAAGCCTGGAGCAGATCCTTGCGGCCGGGTTCGACCGCGCCGACGTGGAGAAGGTTACGCGGCTGATAAAGCTTAACGAATACAAGCGGCGCCAGGCTCCAGTGGGTATCCGGGTAACCCATCGCAGTTTCGGCAAGGATTGGCGCTATCCTATTACCAGCCGTTACTACGAGTCGGCGGCCCACCTACCGAAGGATTGATGGACATGAAGCAGATCACCGCAATCGTCAAGCCGTTCAAGCTGGAGGAGGTGCGTGAGGCCCTGGCCGCCTGTGGCGTCACTGGATTGACTGTGACCGAGGTCAAGGGGTTTGGCCGGCAAAAGGGCCACACCGAACTGTACCGCGGCGCCGAGTACGTGGTTGACTTTCTGCCCAAGGTCAAGGTCGAGGTGGTGGTCAAGACCGATGAGGTGGACAACTGCGTTGAAGCCATTGTCAAGGCAGCCTACACCGGCAAGATCGGTGATGGCAAGATCTTCATCACCAGCGTCGAGCGGGTGGTACGCATCCGAACCGGTGAGCAGGACGAGACCGCCATCTAGATCCCCTCCAGCCGCGCCGCCGGCGCCATGCCAGCCGCTTGCACCAGTTCCTGCAGCAAGGCTTCGGGCTCGGCGCGGCTGCGGATCAGCCTCATCTGCCAGTCACCCAGGAACTGCTGCTCGATGCTGCCATGCAGGAATTGCAGCAGCCCGTCGTAATAGCCGGCCGTGTTGAGCAGCCCCACCGGCTTGTCGTGATAGCCCAGTTGGCGCCAGGTCCAGACTTCAAACAGCTCCTCCAGGGTGCCGATACCGCCTGGCATGGCGAGGAAGGCGTCGGCCCGTTCTGCCATCAGGCGCTTGCGGTCGTGCATGGTGTCCACCACGTGCAGTTCCGTACAACCATGGTGCGCCCATTCGCGTTCGACCAGGGCTTTGGGAATGACCCCCACAACCAGCCCGCCCGCCGCAAGGGTGGCGTCGGCCACGATACCCATCAGGCCAGCCTTGCCGCCGCCGTAGACCAACTGGCCTCCGTGGCGCCCGATCCAGTGCCCCACGGCTGCCGCTGCCTGGGCGAAGGCCGGCAGCAGGCCCGGTCGCGAGCCACAATAGACCCCCACAGAGAAGGCCGGCGTCACGCGACGAACCTCTGCCACAGGGCTGCGGTCCAGATGCCCAAGGCCATGAGCAGGCTCAGCAGCACAGCGGCGCTGCCCATGTCCTTGGCGCGCTTGGACAGGTCGTGCCATTCCGGCCCGATGCGGTCGATGGCGGCTTCGATTCCTGTGTTCAGCAGTTCCACCACCATGACCAGCAGCACTGAGCCCGTGAGCAAGGCGGTTTCGACCCAGCCGTGACCTAACCAGCATGCAATGGGCAGCAGCACCATGGCCGCCAGGGCCTCCTGGCGGAACGCGGTTTCATGCCATCCTGCGCGCAGCCCGGCCAGCGAATAGCCGGCTGCATGCCAAATCCGGTTGGCGCCGGTGCGCATCTTTTGCGGGTTGACCTCGTGCGGGGAGTGAACGGAGGAGTCGTTGTGTGGCATGCCCGGATTCTCGTCTGTCCGCGTCAGTACCTGCCGTATCAGCGTGACATGGGGGCTGACGGGACAAGACGGGTTCCGGCCCAGACGTCATGCAGGAATTGCCGCTGCGGATGCAAGCCGCTGAGCAAGGCCCAGACCACGACCCAGCCCGCGATCAGGATTGCGGATTCGGCGCCGCTGATGCTGAGCGGCGCCAGCGCAATTCCTAGCAAGGGTGGCAGAAACCACAGCCAGCTCAGGGCGTATCGCAGCAGGGCTCGCAATTGCGATACCGGCTGGCCCGCGCTGTCGACCAGCCGGATATGCCAAGTCTTCATGGCCAGCGTCTGGCCTTTGGCCCAGAACCAGGTGAAATAGATGCCGAACACCAGGAACAGGAAGGCCTGCAGGGCGTGCCGGTTGTCCAGCGCATGCCGGGTCTGGGTCAACGCACTGAAAAGATAGCCGGTAATGAATACCACACCAAAGAGCAGCATGCCTTCGTACAGCCAGCAGGCCATGCGGCGCATCAAACCTGGGGCAATCAATTCTTGTGTGCCGGCGGCTCGGCGCCTGCCGTGTTTGCCGGCGCAGCCGTTATGGCATCAGCATGTCCGCCGACGGCCAGCTTGTGCACCGGTTTGGACGCCTGGCGCGTGACCGGAACCACCGCGAGCTTCTGCGGCGGTACGGGTTTCACCACAGCCGTGGCTCCCGCCGGTTTGGGTGGCGCCTCGTCAGCCAGGCGCTGCCTTTCCTGCGGGCTCAGTGCCTGGTAGGCCTGCCAGGTTGCTGATTTTTCATCTGGGCTCAGCTTCTTGGCTTCCGAAAAGTTCAATCGTGCCTCGGTGCGTTGCTCCGGGCTGAGCGAAGCCCAGCCCGCCATGCGGCTGTGCATCTTGACTTGCTCTGGCGCCGACATGGAAGGGTAGTTCCGCGACAGCGCAATCCATTTGCGCTTGTGGTTTTCGCTCAGGCTGCCCCAATTGGCAGCCAGAGGTTTGAGCGCTTGTTGTTGTGCTGGCGTGAGTTCATGCCAGCCTGGTTTTGAGCCCACTTTGGCCGCCGTTGCTGCATTGCCGGCCGGGCGGTTCGAGCTGCTGGCCGGCGCCGTGGCCATTGGCGCCTTGGGTGCGGACTGGGCCCATACCTGGACCTGCACCAAGACCAGTGTGCCAACCAGCGCGAGGTACCGACGAAACGGCAATCCACGCGCCGCCCTTGGGGCTTGCAGTGGATGGGCGCGGTTGCCGGCGCTCATTGCCACGGGCTACTGAGCCTGCTCACCAATCGACTTCAGAAACTGGGCGAAGCCAGGATCGGTGTAGGCTGAGGGCGGCAGGTCATCGGTCAATAGAGCCGCATCTACCTCGGCCAGTTCGGCGGTGCGGCTGTCACTCTGGATGGAGTTGATGGCTACCAAGCCTATCACCAGGGCGATCATCGGTATCGCCGAACCAACCAGATTCCACCATTTGAAATCGTCGTCGCCACCGGTCAAACTGGCCGTACCACCAGATATCGACAATGACGGGACTGTACGCACGGCCACCACCTTGCGTTTGCTCAGGGCCTGCATACGTGCCGCGCGCAGGCGTTCGGACACCGCATACGGCAGTTCGTCGCTGGCTTGCGAAAGACGGCTGGCGATCCGCAATCCGAAACGGTCCTGGTTCAGCGCATCCTGATAAATCTTCGAATGTGTCATAGTTGTAATCCCTTGGCCCTCAAGGCTTTGCTGAGGGCCAGCACGGCCCTGGAGCAGTGTGTTTTGACGCTGCCTTGGGAACACCCCATGGCAGCAGCCGTTTCCGCCACGTCCAGTTCCTCCCAATAACGCATGAGAAAGGCTTCTCGTTGACGCGCCGGCAATTGCTGGACTTCATGCTCGATTTCACGCAAGGTTTGTGCCCGTTCAGTGGCTGTCTCCGGACTCTCGCTCTGCTCTGAGGCGTCGTCGACCCGCAAAGTTTCCAACAGATCGAACTCGCCTTCGTCCGGGCCCGATTCGAAGTCCCCCATATTGGAAAACAGGGCGTTGCGGGTCTTCTGCCGACGAAACCAGTCCAGCGTGCAGTTGGAAAGGATACGCTGGAACAGCATGGGCAGTTCGGACGCCGGCTTGTGTCCGTAGTGCTCAGCCAGTTTCATCATGCTGTCTTGCACGATGTCCAGAGCCGACTCTTCGTTGCGTACGTGATATACCGACCGCTTGAAGGCCCGTTTTTCAACGCTTTTCAGGAAATCGGATAGTTCTTGTTCGGTTGCCAAATGGGGTACGCCTGGAGAGAGGGTTGCCTGGCAGGTGCCGGTCTTTGGAACCCATGAGCTCATTTTGACAAAAATAATGCACCTCAATAAGCCAAATTTGCAAGCGTCTCCTGATTTCAATTGGTGCAGTGCGATAATCGCCTCTGCAAATCAAAAGGCAAACGGGTCGCGGCTCGGCGCACGTATCAACGCGCTTATGGCTTCGATCTCAAGTTCCGCTGCAGCTTCACAAGAGTTTGCGAAGGGGCACCCAAGGTTTTTCGTCAGAGAAATTCGCAAAGGTTGATCATGGAAATATCAAAGGCTGAACTCGCTTCAGCGGCTGCCGCGTCTGTTACCGGCAAGAAATCGACAACATCCAACCCAGTACCCGAACTACGGGGCGCGGAAATCCTCGTCAAAGCCCTGCAGGCTGAAGGCGTCAGGTTTGTCTGGGGCTATCCCGGCGGCGCCGTGCTGCATATCTACGACGCCTTCTACAAGCAGGACACCATACAGCACGTTTTGGTGCGCCACGAACAGGCTGCGGTGCATGCGGCGGACGGCTATGCCCGCGCAACCGGCGATGTCGGCGTCGCCCTTGTGACCTCCGGGCCTGGAGTGACCAACGCCGTGACCGGCATTGCGACGGCGTACATGGACAGCATCCCGATGGTCATCGTCACGGGGCAGGTTCCGACCCATGCGATCGGTCTCGACGCGTTCCAGGAATGTGACACCGTGGGTATCACCCGTCCCATCGTCAAGCACAACTTCTTGGTGAAGGATGTGCGCGACATGGCCACGGTGATGAAAAAGGCCTTCCACATCGCACGCAGTGGACGGCCGGGGCCGGTCGTGGTTGACATACCAAAGGACGTTTCCTTCAAGAAGACACCCTATGCGGGCTATCCGGACTCGGTGGAGATGCGCTCCTACAACCCGGTGCGCAAGGGCCACGGTGGGCAGATCCGCAAGGCCCTGCAACTGTTGCTTGCTGCCAAGCGGCCCTATATCTATACCGGCGGCGGCGTGCTCCTGAGCAATGCCTGCAGCGAATTGCGCACCCTGGTGGATGTGCTGGGCTATCCCTGTACCAACACCTTGATGGGGCTTGGCGCCTATCCGGCCAGTGACCGCAAGTTCCTGGGCATGCTGGGTATGCACGGCACGGTGGAGGCCAACAATGCCATGCAGAACTGCGATGTGCTGTTGGCTGTGGGCGCGCGGTTTGACGACCGGGTGATCGGCAACCCCAAACACTTTGCCCAGAACGAACGCAAGATCATCCATATCGACATCGATCCTTCGAGTATTTCCAAACGGGTGCGGGTAGACATTCCGATCGTCGGTGACGTGAAGGATGTGCTGTCCGAGATGATCGCCATGATCCGTGAGGGAGCAGCCCGCCCGGATCCTGATGCATTGGGAGCATGGTGGGACACGATCGAAGGCTGGCGCAAGCGCGACTGCCTGAAGTACGACCTGGGCAAGGGCGACGTGATCAAGCCACAGTATGTGGTGGAGACCTTGTGGAACATGACCAAGGACGAGGAGACCTACATCACTTCCGACGTCGGTCAGCATCAGATGTGGGCTGCCCAGTACTACCGCTTCGATCAGCCGCGGCGCTGGATCAATTCGGGTGGTCTCGGCACCATGGGCGTAGGAATTCCCTATGCCATGGGCATCAAGCTGGCCAAGCCCGAAAGCGAGGTTTTCTGCATCACGGGCGAGGGCTCGGTTCAGATGTGCATCCAGGAGTTGTCGACCTGCCTGCAGTACAACACACCCATCAAGATCGTCTCGCTCAACAATCGGTATCTGGGCATGGTGCGGCAGTGGCAGGAAATTGACTATGAGGGTCGCTACAGCCACAGCTATATGGACGCTCTGCCGAACTTCGTGAAACTGGCCGAGGCCTATGGCCATGTGGGTTTGTTGATTGAACGGCCGCAGGACGTGGAGCCGGCATTGCGTGAGGCGCGCCGCCTCAAAGACCGGACGGTTTTCATGGACTTTCGCACGGACCCGACCGAGAACGTGTTCCCGATGGTGAAAGCCGGGATGGGAATCACCGAGATGTTGCTTGGCAGCGAGGACCTTTAAGATCACGCTGTCGTGCGTCTTGCCGGTTGCCAAGTGCGGGCCGGCGCAAAGCAGGCAGTGAGCGGCGCTGCGAGCGCCCGGGCTGCCACCATTTTTGACGAATCTATTGTTTGCCGAGCTGGCGCATTACCGTGCGCCGGGGAGGGCAGCGAAAAGAGGAATCCAGTTTCATGAAACACATCATTGCCGTATTGCTCGAAAACGAACCTGGCGCCTTGTCGCGGGTGGTGGGGCTGTTCTCGGCCCGGGGTTACAACATCGAGTCACTCACAGTGGCACCAACGGAGGATCCCAGCCTGTCGCGGATGACGATACAGACCACAGGGTCCGATGACGTGATCGAGCAGATCACCAAGCATTTGAACCGCTTGATCGAGGTTGTAAAGGTGGTGGATCTGACCGAAGGTGCGTATACCGAGCGCGAACTGATGATGGTCAAGGTGCGGGCGGTTGGCAAGGAGCGCGAGGAAATGAAGCGCATGGCGGACATTTTTCGCGGCCGGATCATCGATGTCACTGAGAAGAGCTACACCATCGAGTTGACGGGCGACCAATCCAAGAACGACGCCTTTCTGGAAGCGATTGAGCGCGGTGCGATCCTGGAGACGGTGCGCACCGGCTCCAGTGGCATCGGCCGCGGCGAGCGTGTGTTGCGAGTTTGATTTTTACCAAGGAGCAAAGCGTGAAGGTTTTTTACGACAAGGACTGCGACCTGAGCCTGATCAAGGGCAAGACGGTGGCCATCATCGGCTACGGTAGCCAGGGCCATGCCCATGCCCAGAATCTCAATGACAGTGGTGTCAACGTGGTGGTAGGGCTGCGCAAGGGCGGCGCTTCCTGGGCCAAGGTGGAGAAGGCTGGGCTCAAGGTGGCCGCTGTGGCGGATGCCGTGAAGGCGGCTGACGTGGTCATGATTCTGCTGCCCGACGAGCAAATCGGCACCGTCTACGCGAACGACGTGGAGCCGAACATCAAGCAAGGTGCCTCGTTGGTGTTTGCTCACGGCTTCAATGTGCATTACGGGCTGGTGGCGCCGCGCGCTGACCTGGATGTGTGGATGGTTGCGCCCAAGGCGCCGGGCCATACCGTGCGTGGCACCTATGTGCAAGGTGGCGGAGTACCGCACCTGATCGCCATTCATCAGGACCGTTCAGGACGCACCCGTGACCTGGCGCTGAGCTACGCTATGGCCAATGGTGGTGGCAAGGCCGGCATTATCGAGACCAATTTCCGCGAAGAGACGGAAACGGATCTGTTTGGCGAGCAGGCTGTGCTGTGCGGTGGCACTGTCGAGTTGATCAAGGCAGGGTTCGAGACCCTGGTGGAGGCTGGCTATGCGCCCGAGATGGCCTACTTCGAGTGCCTGCACGAACTCAAGTTGATTGTGGACATGATCTATGAAGGCGGCATAGCCAACATGAACTATTCCATCTCTAACAACGCCGAATACGGCGAGTACGTGACCGGCCCGAAGATCATCACGGACGCCACCAAGATTGCGATGCGGCAGTGCCTGAAGGACATCCAGTCCGGCGAGTACGCCAAGAGCTTCATCCTGGAGAACAAGGCCGGCGCGCCGACGCTGCTGAGCCGCCGACGGCTGATGGGCGAGCACCAGATCGAGACTGTAGGCGAGACCCTGCGTGCAATGATGCCGTGGATCAAGAAAAACAAGCTTGTTGACCAGACCCGCAACTAGCGGACGGAACGCTCCACCGCTATGAATTCAGTAGCTGTCCGTGCTTGTTTTATGGGCTCTGGAGGGCATTTTTATGCATGACGGTGACC
>JANMKM010000086.1:0-6508 GCA_031372035.1 Rhodoferax sp.
CATGCACCATGGATGACCTGCTGGCCCACGAATTCGGCGTGATCACGAACCTGATCCGCTTGCATGCCATCGAGGCGCCGGGCCGGCGCGCCCTGGCCGCGGGCAACCGCACCCTGGACTACGGCGCCCTCGACGGCCTGATGGACCGGGTGGCGGTGGCATTGCAGCGCGATGGCATCAAGCCCGGCGAAGCCATTGCCATCTGCGCCAACACCAGCGTCGAATATGCGGCCGTGTTCCTGGGTGCGCTGCGTGCTGGCGTGGTGGTGGCGCCACTGGCGCCTTCTTCCACCCCGGCCAGCCTGGCGCGGATGATTGCCGACGCCCAGGCCAAGCTGCTGTTCATCGACGCCTCCTGCGCCCCGGCGGTCTCGCCATCCGGCGCGGTACCACGCATCGCACTTGACGGCGCGCCCGTGGGCCAGCCGCTGCAGGGCTGGATGGCCCCGATGGGGGAACACCCGGCGCCGGTGCATTTCGAGCCAGACTGGCCCTTCAACATCATCTATTCCTCCGGCACCACCGGTGAGCCCAAGGGCATCGTGCAGTCCCACGGCATGCGCTGGAGCCATGTGCGCCGCGGCAAGACCTACCGCTACGGGCCAGACGCCGTGACCCTGCTGTCGACACCGCTGTACTCCAACACCACGCTGGTGGTGTTCTTCCCGACGCTGAGCTTTGGCGGCACGGTGCTGCTGATGCCCAAGTTCGACGCGCAGGCCTACCTGCAATTGGCACAGCGCCAGCGCGTCACCCACACCATGCTGGTGCCGATACAGTACCAGCGGCTGATGGCCCAGCCGGATTTCGAGAGCTACGACCTGAGCCGCTTCCGCTTCAAGTTCTCCACCAGCGCGCCGTTCAATGCCGCACTCAAGGCCGATGTGCTGAAGCGCTGGCCGGGCGGCCTGGTGGAGTACTACGGCATGACCGAGGGTGGTGGCACCTGCATCCTGCATGCGCATGAGCACCCGGACAAGCTCCATACCGTGGGTCAGCCGGCCGAAGGCCATGACATCCGGCTGATCGACGATGCCGGTGTGGAAGTTGCCAAGGGCGAGGCCGGCGAAGTGGTCGGGCATTCGCCGGGCATGATGACCGGCTACCACGGCCAGCCCGACAAGACCCGGAGCGCCGAGTGGTATTCGCCCGACGGCAAGCGCTTCATCCGCACCGGCGATGTTGGCCGCTTTGACGCCAAAGGATTCCTCACGCTGTTCGATCGCAAGAAGGACATGGTGATCTCCGGCGGTTTCAACATCTACCCCAGCGACCTCGAAGCCATACTGCGCCAACACCCCGATGTGCTGGAGGCCGCGGTGGTCGGAATACCCTCCGAGCAATGGGGCGAGACCCCGGTGGGCTTTGTGGTGGCGCGAGCCGGCGCCGAGCCGCAGGCCGACGCCCTGCTGCAATGGGCCAACGGCCAGCTCGGCAAGACCCAGCGCCTGGCCGCCGTGAAACTGGTGCTTGAGTTGCCACGCAGCGCCATCGGCAAGGTGCTCAAACGCGAACTGCGCGACACCTGGGAGTGCCCGTGAAGGCCCGTGCGCGACGCTCTGGCTGGCGTGCAGCCGCGGGCTACTGGTGGATATTGGCGGTCATCATCGCTCTGGCGCTGACCGGCATGGCTTACCTGCAACCTTATCTGCAAGTGGAGTTGTCGGACCTGCCGCCCCAGGTGCGCAAGGCCACGGCCGAGCTTGACCGCCAGTTTGGCAAGCCGGTGGAGCAGTCGTTCCAGTATGCGATCCGGCGCAGCTACAACTCGCAGCGCCGCGGCTCGATGGAAGTGGAGGTGCGGGTAACGCTGCGGCCGCTGGGTGAGGGGCTGGTGCAACGCCAGGATGACTGGTATGACCTCGACGGCCGCACCGTGGTCTACCAGGAGCGCTACGTGTTGTTCCGCAATCTGTTCACGGTGCACGCACGCACGCGCGAAACCGCGCCCTTTGTTCACGACCTGATGGGCCGCATGGGCTGGTACAACGACACGGCACAAAACGTCAACAGCAAGGTGGAGGGCGGCACACCGGTGTCGCCCGGCTGGAAGCTCACTGCCACGCTGGACCGGGTGTCGGACACGGAAAGCCGCAGCCTGTCGCTCAACACATCGGTCTATCAACGCAGCATGGCATGCGAGCGCTCCGGTGAAACCGACGGCAAGTTCATGGGCACGGGCTTTGGTGGCACCTACCCAAAAGTGACCTGCCGCATCCGCACCAGCGACCCACCCACCGAGCGCAATTCCGAATACGCGTATCTGCCCGAGCACGGCATTTTCCTGCTGCTGAACTACCGCCAGAAGGAAGATAACAAGCAGACCATGGACGTGAACGGCAACTACCTGTCGTTCAAGGTGCAGCCACAAATGTAGCTTGCGGCTCAAGGCGGTGTGAACGTGGCGCTCGTGCCTCCTGGTGTCACAACCTGGATCGTTGTCTTCTGAAGCCCGGCGGTACCGCTTCCATTGATGCCGGTGTTGTTCGAAAAGACATCAAATCCGTAGTTTCGACTCGGGTCGGCGACTGCATCGGCCGTGAATATGATCGTTGTTGCTCCTTCGGCGAATCCAGACCCGGTGACAGCAAAATTGCCGTCTCCAGTACGCGTGAAGTTGCCGATAGTGGGCACGATCTGCAGCAAGATGCCGGTGTTGTCGCGCTCCAGGCGCACGGCACCGGTGGTGGCCTCCGGTGGCACGAGCACGGTGAGGGTGTTGTTGAGGGTGTCGATGGCGCTGGGGGTGACCAGCAGCTGGTTGAGGTAGCCGTTGGAGTCGCTGGTGGTGAACAGCACCTTGTCGGTGGGCAGCAGCGCGGTGCCGCTCAGGGTGATGGTCTGGCCGGTGTTGGCCGAGGGCACGCTGGCGTTGGCCGGGGTGCCGCTGGGGGCGCTGGCGTTGCTGCCCGTGAGGTGGTGGACACCGGCGGCCAGGCGCTCCAGGGTGAAGCTGTAGGCCCCGGTGTAGCTGGCGTTGGTGCCCGAGTTGGGCGCGCCGGGGTTGTAGGTGGTGTTGCTGTAGCCGCTGATGCCGATGTAGAAGGTGCCGCTGGCCGGGGCCGTCCAGCGTATAGGGGTGTTGGTCGTGCCGGGGTTGAAGTACGGCGGCATGAGCAGCTGGGCGCCGGCGGCATCGAAGATGCGCACATAGGCGTACAGGGCCGAGTCGTTCACGCTGAGCGTGATCTGATCGCCCGCGCTGAGGTCGAGCCGGTGCATGTCCACATCGAGTGCGCCGGTGATGGCGCTGGTGATCTTCACGCGCTGGTTCACAGCCAGGCTCGGGTTGAGCGCCAACGCCATCGTGTCGCCCACGTCGGCGCCAGGGGCCAGGTCGCTCAGGTTGGTCACGGTGGTGCTGGCACGCAGCGTGGAGCTGCCCCCTGCGCTGGAGACGGTGATCAGGCCCGCGCCCACGCCGGCGGGCACCGTGATGCTGAGCAGTTGCTGGTCGGCGTAGCTGGCGTTGACCCCGTCGTTGACGGTGCGCCGGGTGAAGTTGCCCACCGTATGGCCGTCGATGCTGATCACCAGGTCGTTGGTGGTCAGCCCTGTGCCCTCGAGCACCACGGTATTGCCCGCCACCACGGCGCCGCCCACCGCGCGCAGCGTGGGCACGATCTGCAGGTTGATGCTGGTGTTGCTGCCCAGCACCGTGACGGCGCCGGTGCGTGCCAGCGCCGGCACCACCACGCTCAGTGTGGTGCCGTTGTTGCCCGCGCTGCCGGTGCGCGTGAGCGTGCCCGTGGCACCCGTGTCATCGAGTCCCTGGAACTGCACCAGGGTGCTGTTGGTGAAGCCCTGCCCGCTGAGCACGATGGTCTGCGCGGTGGTGGCTGAGGGCAGCTGCGCGTTGAGCGCCGAGCCCGCGTTGGCGCTGGCGCTGATGCCTGTGAACACGCTCACCGGCTGCACCCCGTAGTTGGCCGGCACCTCGTCGTAGCCGCCCTCGGTGGTGATGCGCACCGGGCCGTCGAGCGTGCGCGGGGCCACGATGCCCAGCGTGTCGTTGCGCGTGCCCGTGATGTTGATCGGGTCGTCGTTGGCGATGGCGTCAGGCAGCACCACGCCACCGATGCTGACGCTGGAGGCGCCCTCCATGAAGCCGGAGCCGCGCACGTAGAAGTAGTCGTCCTCGCCCGGGCGCCCGGAGTCAATGGCGCTGATGCGTGGCACGATCTGCAGGCGTATGCCCGGGCTGGCGCGCAGCGTCTGCGCGCCATTCTGCGGATAGTTGGCCAGGCTCTCGCGCAGCAGGCTCTGGCCGTTGGCGCTGACCGTAAAGATGTCCGGCCCGTAGGTGGCGATGCCCTCGCCCTCCCAGCTGTCGATGGCGTACAGGTCAAACTCCAGCGTGTAGCTCTGCCCGCCCACCAGGCCCGAGAGATTGAGCGTCTGGCTGGCGTTGTTGAAGCGCCCGGAGAAGCGGCTGAAAATCGCTGGCAGCGTGTTGTCCGTGACGTTGGAGCTCCAGGCGGCGTTGGCACCGGCCTCGAAGTTGTCGGCAAACACCGTGGTCACGCCCTGGCGCACGCTCACGTTGTCTATACCCCAGCTCTCGTTGGCCAGGGCTTCGAGGCCCGCGTCACCAAAGCGCAGCGCCGCGGTGGAGCCAGCGGGCGTGAACTGCAGCGTGATCTTGCGGTACACCGAGTCCACCCAGGCACCACCAAAGCCGGTGAATCCCAGCTCGACATCGCCCCGGTTGACCACGCGCACATCGCCCGTGCTGGCCAGGTCGGGCACCCGCACCTGCAAGCGCGTGCCGTCCTCGCTGATGAGCAGCGGGTCCACCGAGACCAGCTTGGTGGCGCCGGCGTTGTCGCGGGTGTTGAACAGCACCGAGGTGCCAACGTTGAAGTTGCTGCCGCGCAGCTCGATGACCTCGCCCACGTTGGCCGAGGCCTGCGCGAGGTTGGCCGGCGTGCCGTCGCTGGCCGTGCCGATGAGCTGGCCCAACGTGGCTGTGGGGGTTGCCACGGTGTCCAGATTCGGATCGACCTTGTAGATCATGCCCTGGGTGGAGGACACCAGCAGTTTGCCGTCGGTGTCAAAGGCCAGGCCGGAGATCTCGCCTTGGTTGATGCCTTGCTTGCCCACGTTGACCGAGCGCACCACTTGCCCATTGCGCGTGATCTCGAACAGCGTGGAGACACTGGAGGAGGAGCCCACCCACAGATTGCCGCTCACCGGATCGATGGCCAGCCCGGCATGCGAGCTGGTGGCGATGAAGCCAGCCAGGCTGGTGCTGGCCAGCGTGGCGCCCGTGGCCGGGTTGATCTCCAGCAGGTTGTTGGCCTGCGTGACCACAAACAGGTGAGCCGTCTGCGCATCGAACACGCCCGCGGTCAGGTCATGGTTGGCCGAGAGCGAGAGCGTGGCGATGACCGCGCCGGTGCTGGCATTGACTGCGATCACCCGATCCGGGTTGGAGTAGCCGTTGAACACCAGCAGGCTGCCCGCGGGCACGTTGGTCGCACCCAGCGTCATGGGCTGCGAGAGCAGTTGCAGCCCGGCGTAGTTCAGCGTGTAGTCGGTGCTGCCGTAGGCCGGCGTCGTCATGCTGATGCTCTGCAGCACCGCGCCGGTGCTGCGATCAATGCGCAGCAGGTGGCCCTCGGGGTTGCTGAGGTAGTCGCTCACCCACAGCGCGCCGCTGCTGGCGTCCACCGCCACGTCGCCCAGCGTGGTGCCGCCCGCGTTGACCCGCAGCAGGTTCAACGCCAGGGCTCTGGAGCTGCCAGCGGCAGTGCTCACGCTGACTGCGCCCAGCCCGTGCTGGGGCAGCGTGGCGGGATCAAAATAGGCGCGCCCGTTCTGGTCCACAAAACCAGAAGCGATGTCCACCCCGGCGCCGATCTGGGTGTCGGTGACGGTGTTGCCGGCAAAGGCAAAGCTGCTGGCACCTTCGATCAAGCCCGAGCCGTACAGGTACAGCCCGCCTTGCTGGTCGTAGCTGGACAGCGTGGGCACGATCTGCAACAGCGGCTGCGAGGCCGAGCCCAGCACCTGCAGCGCAACGGCGCCGTTGGCGTAGGCCGGCACCGTCAGCGTCGCGCTGGTGCCGTCAATCGCGGCCAGCGCAGGCTGCAGCAGCAAAGTCTGCCTCAGACCACTGTTGTTGACGTAGCTGAACACCACGTCGGTGCTGGTGCTCAGGCCCGAGCCCACCAGGCGCACGCTTTGCTGGGCGTTGGCCGAGGCCTTGGCTGCATCGGCCGGTGTGCCTGAGAGCGCCACCGCATCGATGCCGCTCAGACTCACCGCGTACAGCGCGCTGGTGCCCCCTGCGGTCTTGACGCTGATGCCACCAAAGGAGCCCGCGCTCAGCGGCAGTGTCAGCCGTGCGCGCGTGTTGCCACTGAACACGTTGGCCCCCGCACTGTCGCCTGCCGCATCCACCACCAACTCCGCCCCAAAGCGGTACTCGCTGTTGTTGCCCTCGGCAAAACCCAGCCCGCTGAGCAGCACCACCGCACTGCTCCCGTCAGCGGCCACACTCTCT
>JANMKM010000114.1:0-14298 GCA_031372035.1 Rhodoferax sp.
GTTCCAGTGCAGCCAGCAACTGGCGCAACGTGGCCTGCGCGCCTTCGCGGATCTGCTCGGGTGTGGCGTCCAGGATCACCAGTGCCGCTTCCAGGCTGTCAGTCACCGGCAGCAGGCTCTCGGCGAAGCTTTCCACTGCGAACTTGCGCGCTTTGGAAATGTCGTCTTCGGCCCGGCGGCGCGCGTTTTCGGCTTCGGCCTTGGTGCGCAGGTACTGGTCTGCGAGTTCGGCACTCTTGGCCTGCAGCGCTGCCAGCTCGGCCTGGGCCAGGGTCAGGGCTTCGGCGTCGCTAGCCGCTTGGGCGGCCATGGTTTCTTCCGGGCTGCGGTAGGCCGAGTCGGCCGGGTTGTTCTGGTTTTGGATGTTGTCGGACATGCGGGTGGATCAGATTTTCAGAAGGTACGCGCCGATGGTGGGGGCTCGCACGGCAATTTCAAGGGCCTGACAGCTATGTACCAACGCAACGCGCGGGCTCGCTCCACCGATGTCTGCCTCGGGGCTGGTTTCAGGGCGCGCGGCCGGCCGTACAGCGCCGCCGGCCGTACCGGGCGCCGTCTTGTGGCAAGAGGGTCAGGCCGAGACGCCCAGCAATTCGACGTCGAATTTCAGCGTGGCGTTGGGCGGAATCACGCCACCAGCGCCGCGCGCGCCATAGCCCAGAGCGGCCGGGATGATCAGGGTGCGGTTGCCGCCCACCTGCATGCCGGCGACACCTTCGTCCCAGCCCCGGATCACCATGCCGGCGCCCAGCGCGAACACGAACGGGTCGTTGCGGTCCTTGCTGGAGTCGAACTTGGTGCCCTGCACGCCGCCATTGAACAGCCAGCCGGTGTAATGGACGGTGACGCTGTTGCCCCTGCTGGCGCTGGCACCTGTGCCGACGGTGGTGTCTTCGTATTGCAGGCCCGAGGGGGTGGTGGTCATGCCCATGAAAATTCCTCATATGCGTTGCAGGCCTTTCCTGTCAACACTTGTGTGCTATTTAAAATGTAGCCCGGTGGACCGGGACGCGGCTGCCCGGCGTGCTCGGGGAAGCGCAATTATGCCAGCAGACCGCGCCGGGCCAGGTCCCGCATCAGGGCCCCGATGCCGTAGGTCCAGGCGGCGGCACGGTCGCTGGTATTGACCCGGTTGAGCAGGCAACCCAGGGGGGGGCTGCTGACCCGGACCATGTCGCCGATCAGGTGCGTAAAACCTTCGCCCGGGGCGCGGCCGGGCATCGGGCGGTCCTGGGTGGGTGCGAACATGGTGCCCAGGAACAGCATGAAGCCGTCGGGATACTGGTGGTTCGGCCCTGTAGCCTGGGCCACCAGATCAAGCGGGTCGCGGCTGATCCGGCGCATGGAACTGGAGCCCTGCAACGTGAAGCCATCGGGGCCGTCCACCTGCAGCGCCAGTTCGGCATGGCGCACCGTGTTGATACCGAAGTCGTCGTCAAACAGCCGGATGAAGGGGCCGATGGCACAAGACGCATTGTTGTCCTTGGCCTTGCCCAGCAACAGGGCGCTACGGCCTTCGAAGTCGCGTAGATTGACATCATTGCCCAGGCTGGCGCCTTGGACTTCGGCCCGGCTGTTCACGGCCAGCACCACTTCGGGTTCCGGGTTGTTCCAACTGCTATGGGGATGGATGCCGATCTCGGCGCCAACGCCGACCGCGCTCATGGGCTGGGACTTGGTGAAGATCTCGGCGTCAGGTCCGATGCCTACTTCCAGGTACTGCGACCAGACACCCTGGTCCATCAGCACCTGCTTGAGCGCCTGGGCCTGGGCCGAGCCTGGCACCACGTTGGCCAGGTTGTCGCCGACCACCGCAACTACGGCGGCACGCACGGCCTGGGACCGCTGGGCGTCGCCCCGGGCTTGCTCCTCGATCACCCGCTCCAGCATCGATGCCACGAAGGTGACGCCGGCGGCCTTGATGGCTTGCAGGTCGCACGGCGCCAGCAGCCAGGGCAGCTCCGGCCGGCGCGCATCGGCGCTCGAGTTGGCCAGTACGTCCGCGGTGCTGGCGATGGCGCGGCTGGCGTGGGCGCGCACCTGTTGCGCCGGGTCGGGCAGTTCAAGCAGTGCGCTGCAGCTTGGCGCCAGACGGCTCAGATCCAGGATGTGGTCATGGCGCACGCGTACCAGTGTCGGCCCCTGGCCTTCGACCCAGACACGGCCAATCAGAATGGCCGCAGCGTGGTCACGCGGCAGGATCTGGGTAGTCAACATGGTGCGTCGGCCACGCGCCGCAGTGGCGCCGGGCCGTGCTCAGCGCGCCTTCTTGGCCTGGCTGGAGGCCCACTTGCCGGCGAAGGCCTGCAACTCGGACAAGCGCTTGAGCAAGTCTGCTCCTGAGGCGGTGACCAGGTAACCATCGCTGCCATGGGTGAGCAGGCCGGCCTCGCGGAGTTCCTTGATCCGGGTGTTCAAGGTGTTGGGCGTGATACCACCCACGCTGTCCTGGAGCAGCCGGAATGTCTGCGCATGGCCATCGCGCAAGGCCCAGAGAACGCGCATGGCATAGCGGGACTCCAGCAGACCGAGCAATTGGCCAATCGCGGCGATTTCTTTGGAACTCATTGAACGGCTCTCCTCAAAGCGTGCGCGGGGCGCGGGATCTGCGTCTACCGGTACCGGGTACCGGCCGGGATGACCGGGTTTTCGGCGCCCCATGCAAAACTATATCGCAGTTTCCCGACCGCTACAAGTTTCATAGCTGCCCGTGCAGTGGCGTCGCGGCATCGCTCTGTTGCGCTATTGGCCGGCGGTGGCTTGCGGGCCACCTGCGGCGGCGCCCAGGTAGGTATCGATCACACGCGGGTCGGTGGCCAGCTCGGCGGCCGAGCCCTGCAGGCCGATTTCGCCCATCTCCAGCACATAGCCGTAGTCGGCCGCCTGCATCGCCGCCCGGGCGTTCTGTTCCACCAGCAAGATGGTGACACCGGTCTGGCGCAAGGCCTCGATGGTACGGAAGATTTCCTTGACCACCAGAGGCGCCAGGCCCAGGCTGGGCTCATCGAGCATCAGCAGGTCCGGGCGCGACATCAGGGCCCGGCCGATTGCCAGCATCTGGCGTTCACCGCCGGACAGCGTGCCGGCCTCCTGGCTCTGGCGCTCGCGCAGCCGGGGGAACAGGGTGTACACGGTATCCAACTGACCGCGCCACTGCCTGTTGCCCAGCCGCACCTGACGAAACGCGCCCAACACCAGGTTGTCCAGCACGCTCATGGAGCCAAACAACTCGCGCCGCTCCGGCACCAGGGCAATGCCCAGCATCACCCGTTCCTCCAGTGTCAGAGCGCTGATGGAATGGCCGTTGTAGAGGATGCCACCGCGCGACGGCAGCACGCCCATCAGCGCATGCAGCAGCGTGGTCTTGCCGGCACCATTGGGCCCGATCACCGTGATCACGCTGCCCGCCCGGGCCTGCAGGCTGACACCATGCAGCACCTGGGCCCGGCCATAGCCGGCATGCAGCGCGTCGACCTGGATCAAGGGAGTGTTCATTGGGGTACCTTCGTGCTGCGCACTGCGGTATTCGCCCTTGGGAACGGCCCGGCGGTGCTCATGTTCGCCGCCATCGCAGTCAATGCTCGGTGCCCAGGTAGGCAGCCCGCACCTCGGGGCTGGCCTGGATCTGTGCCGGCGTGCCTTCGATCAGCCGGGTGCCGAATTCCATCACCACGATCCGGTCCGTGACCTGCATCACCAGGTCCATGTCATGCTCGACCAGCAGAATGCTCAGGCCCTCGGCGCGCAGCTGCCGCAGTACCTCCGCCAGGGCCTGCTTTTCCTTGTGGCGCAGGCCGGCCGCCGGCTCGTCCAGCAACAGCAGCGCCGGATCGTTGCACAGGGCCCGGGCAATCTCCAGCAGCCGCTGCTGCCCCATCGCCAGGTTGCCAGCCAGTTCATGCAGGTGTCCACCCATGCCGACACGCTGCAGTTGCAGTTCGGCTTCGCGCAGCAGGCGCTGCTCCTCGCTGCGGTCCAACCGCAGCATGGCCGCGCCCGCGCCGTGGTGACCGCGCAGGTGCGCGCCCAGGGCCACGTTCTCCAGCACTGTCATGTCGGCAATCATCTTCACGTGCTGGAAGGTGCGCGAGATGCCGCGCTTGGCGATGTCGCGCGAGGGCAGGCCGCTGATCCGTTCGCCCCGGTACAGCACCTTGCCGCCGGTCAGCGTCAGCAGGCCCGTGATCAGGTTGAAAGTGGTGGATTTGCCGGCGCCGTTGGGTCCGATCAGCCCCACGATCTGGCCGCAATGGATATCAAAGCTGATGTCGTTCACGGCCACCAGTCCGCCAAACTCCTTGCGCACTGCCTGTACCTGCAATACCAACGAGCCGGCAGCCGGTTTCAGCCGTTGCGCCAGAGCCGATGCGTCTGCCCAATCACGGCGCCGCGCCGCTGGCGGCAGCTTGCGCTCGACGAAGGCCCAGATGCCCTGCGGTGCGTACTTCAGCGTCAGCACCAACAGCACACCGAAGACGATGATCTCGTAGCTGCCGCTGGTGCCGATCAGTTTCGGCAGCAACACCTGCAGCTGGTCCGCCAGCAATTTGGTGATGGTGACTCCCGTGATGGCGCCCCAGACATGGCCGACGCCACCGAGCACCGCCATGAACAGGTATTCGATGCCGATCTGAACGCCAAAGGGCGAAGGGTTGACCGAGCGCTGGAAGTGGGCGTACAGCCAGCCCGAGACCGAGGCGAACAACGCCGCCAGCATGAAGATGCCGATCTTGAAGCGCAGCGTGTCGATGCCCATGGATTCGGCCATCTGCGAGCCGGTGCGCAGCGCACGGATGGCCCGGCCCACGCGCGAGTCCAGCAGCCGCAGCAGTGCCAGCGTGCCCAGCAGCACCAGGGACCAGGTGAGCAGGAAGAACACCCGGCCCTGGCCCAGGTCCCAGCTGCCGATGCTCAGTCCCGGCACATTGAGGATGCCGTCGTACTTGCCCAGCGCGTCCAGGTTGCCCATGGTGTAGTACAGCGACAGGCCCCAGGCCAAGGTGGCCAGCGGCAGGTAGTGGCCGGACATGCGCAACGTGATCCAGCCCAGCACCAGGGCGCAGGTGGCCGTGAGGGCCAGGCCGATCGGCAAGGTCAGCCAGGGTGACAGACCGGCGTTGACGCTCAGGTAAGCGCTGGTGTAGGCGCCGATGCCCACGAAAGCGGCCTGGCCGAACGAGGTGAGGCCACCGATGCCGGTGAGCAGCACCAGGCCCAGCACCACCAGGCTGGCGATGCCGATGTAGTTGAGCTGGGCGATCCAGAACTCGGGCACCGGCAACACGGCCACCAGGCCTATGACCAGAAGCATCAGTCCCATGCCCCAGCGGCGCCGATCCATCTCAGTGGTCCTCGTCGGCATGGCCGCCGCGCAGCGAGCGCCAGAACAGCACCGGCAGGATCAGGGTGAACACGATCACTTCCTTGAAGGCGCTGGCCCAGAACGAACCAAAGGCTTCGATCACACCCACCAGCAGTGCCCCCAACGCAGCACCGGGGTAGCTGGCCAGGCCGCCGATGACGGCGGCCCCGAAACCCGTGTGGCCGATCAGGAAGCCGGAGTCAAAGAACAACGAGGTGGTGGGGGCGATCAGCAGGCCGGAGAGCGCGCCGATCAGTGCCGCCATCGCCAGCGTGAGCTGACCGGCGGTTTGCGAAGAAATGCCCATCAGCCGGGCCCCAAGCCGGTTCACGGCTGTGGCGCGCAGGGCCTTGCCATACAGGCTGCGCTCGAAGAACAGCCATAGCAGCAGCATCAATGCGGCGCAGGCCAGGGCGATGATGATGGCCTGGCCGGACAGGTTCAAGGCCCCGACGGCAAAGCGCACGTCCCAGAACGGTGGGTTGCGAAAGCCCTCCGCGCCAAAGAACAGCAGCCCCAGGCCGGTGAGCGCGAAATGCACACCCACCGAGACGATCAGCAAGACCAGCGGCGTGGCGTCGGCCAGCGACTGATAGGCCAGCCGGTAGACCAGCGGGCCGAAGCAGGTGACGATGGCCACCGACAGCAGCGCCTGCACCACCAGCGGAAATTGCTGTGGCGCGGCCCAGGCGGTACCCAGGGCCACCAGCGCCGGCAGCAGCAGGATACGCCCGCCAGCCAGCAAGGCGGGTGCGAGGCGGCGATCACGTTGCCAGACATGCACCAGTTCGGCCAGCGCCGCCAGCAGCGCGAGCAACAGCAACAGCCAGATCGTGCCCGGCACCCGTCCGGTCTGCAGGATCGCCAGCGTCAGCGCACCATAGGTGACGAACTCGCCTTGCGGGATAAAGATGATGCGGGTGACTGCAAACACCAGCACCGTCGCCAGCCCCAGCAATGCGTAGATGGCCCCGTTGGTGAGCCCGTCGACGAGCAGGATACTGGCGATCGACCAATCCATTGAGAACCTGCCGGGAGCCTACTGCAGCTTCCAGTCGTTGTTCACGATTTTCATGATGATGCCGGTTTCATCCGTGTAGCCAGCATGGTTGGTGGCGGTGTAGTTCACCGTGCCGTGGAACAGAGCGATCGGGCCGGCGTGTTCCAGCGCGTCCTTGAGGGCGCCGCGGAACTCCTTGGTGCCAGGCTTGGCCTGCTTGAGCGCGATCGGGATGATCTTCTCCAGCACCACTGAGGCGTCAAAGGCGTGGGCAGCAAAGGGGTTGCGGCTGTTAGGGCCGTAGACCTTCTCCCAGGCCTCCACGTGGGCCACCGCCACCTTGCGGCTGGGGTGGTTGGCAGGCAGCTGCTCTGCCACCATGCCCGGGCCGGCGACGATGAAGGCACCTTCCACATCCTTGCCGCCGACCCGCATCAGGTCGCGCGAGGCGGCACCGTGGGTCTGGTAGATCTTGCCCTTGTAGCCGCGTTCGATCAGCGCCTTGTGCGGCATGGCGGCACCACTGCCCGATGCCACGATCAGGATCGCGTCGGGGGCACCGGCCGTGACCTTCAGCGCCTGCGCCGTTACGCTGGTATCGGTGCGGGCAAAGCGCTCTTCGGACACCAGCTTGATGTCGGTCCCGTTGATCTTGACCTTGATGTCGCGCAGGAACAGTTCGCCGAAAGCATCGGCGTAGCCCAGGAAGCCCAACGTCTTGACGCCGTTTTTCTTCATGTGGGCCACCAGCGCATGCGACATCACCAGGGTGGACTGCGGCATGTTATAGGACCAGGGCGCCTTGGTGGTGGAGACGTCGATCGGCGCAAAGGTGAAGTGCATGGTGCCGGACTCGGAGGCTACTGCTGCGACCGCGTTGGCCGTCGGTGTTGCGGCCGATCCGAGCAGGATGTCGACCTTGTCATCGGTGACGAAGCGTCGCGCATTCTTGGTGGCATTGGTCGGGTCCGTGGCGTCGTCCAGGATGATCACATTGAGCTTCTGGCCGCCGATGCTGGCGGGCCAGAGCGCAATTTCGTTCTTGATCGGAATGCCCAGGGCGGATGTGGGTCCGGTCAGCGGCAGGCTGACGCCGATCGTGATGTCAGCCAGGGCCGGGACGGCAGCGCTGGCGGCCAGTGCCAGGACCAGCAGGTTTTTCTTGAATGTCATGGAATGTCTCCTTCTAGGAATGGATACAGGTTGAAACTGGGTTGTGCCATCGTGGCCGGAACTCAGCGCGGTGCCATGCGCAGCGCGCCGTCGAGCCGGATCACTTCGCCGTTGAGATGGCCATTGGACACGATGTGGCAGGCCAGCTCGGCGAATTCGCTCGGATGGCCCAGGCGCTGCGGGAAGGGGATTGACGCTGCCAGCGAGTCCTGCACCGGTTGCGGCAGCTTGGCCAGCAGCGGCGTGGCAAACAGGCCCGGCGCGATGGTGCAGACCCGGATGCCGTGCTGCGCCAGATCCCGTGCCATGGGCAGCGTCATGCCGACCAGTCCGCCCTTGGATGCGCTGTAGGCCTGCTGGCCGACCTGGCCATCGAATGCCGCCACCGAAGCGGTGAACAGCATCACGCCACGCTCACCGTCCGTCAAGGGTGGCAGGGCCGCGCACTGGGCCGCAAACAAGCGGCTGACGTTGTAGCTGCCGATCAGGTTGACATGGATGACGCGGGCAAAGTCTTCCAGCGGAGCCGCCGTGCCGTCCTTGGCCACGAGACGCTTGGCGCCGCCGATGCCGGCCACGTTCATCAGGATCCGTGCCGGCCCGTGCTCTGCCGCGGCCTTGGCCAGCGCCGCATTGACACTGTCGGTGTTGGTGATGTCGCAGTCGCAGGCCACGGCGCCGATCTCGGCAGCCAGCTGTTCCGCCAGCTCGATGTTGCGGTCCAGCAGCGCGACCTTGGCACCCAGACGCACCAGCTCCCGCGCTGTGGCCTCGCCCAGGCCGGATGCGCCGCCCGTGACCAGTGCTGCCTGTCCTTCGATCTTCATGCGCTTCGTTCCCTTGGTTGGATGGTGAATGGCAAGCTGCCTGCGTGCAGCGCCTGTACCAGCGCGTCGCGGTGCTTGAGCACGGCACGCTGGTTGATCGAGCCCTTGTCGGTCACTTCGCCCTTGTCGATGGATGGCGGCTCAGACATCAGGTGCATGCGGGCAATGCGATTGGCGCTACCGGTTGCGGCCTGTGCCAGCTGGTTGGCCACCACCTGGAAGTGGGTTTGCACCGGTGCGCTCTCCAGCACCTGTTGCAGATTGGCCGTGGCGGGCAAGCCGCTCAAGGCACGGCAGGCCGCGGTGGGGAAAATCAATGCTCCGACTTCCTTCAGGTTGATACCGGTCAGCACCGCGTCCTGCACGTAAGGTGCGCCGGCCGCGATGATCTTGCTGCGCATCGGGCCCACCGATACAAAGGTGCCGGTCGCCAGCTTGAAGTCCTCGGCAATGCGGCCGTCAAACTTCAGGCCCTGGTGCAGGTCGTCCGGGGCGATCCATTGCACCGCATCGCCGGTGCAGAAGAAGCCTTCCTCGTCCAGGCTGGCGGCGGTCTCCTGCGGATCGCGCCAGTAACCGGGTGTGACGTTTGGGCCGCGGTAGCGGACTTCGGTCTTGCCGGCATTGGGCACCAGCTTGAGCTCCAGGCCCGGCGTGGGCACGCCCAGGTCACCGGCGCGCACGTTCGGGCTGGTGACGAAGATGGCGAAGGGGCCCGACTCGGTCATGCCCAGACCGGTACCCATTACGACGCGCTCCCCAATCTCGGCCTCCTGGGTCTGGTGCAGGCTGTCCCAGATCGGCTGGGCCAACGCGGCACCGGCATAGAAGAACATCCGCACCTTGGACAGCAGGGTCTTGCGCAATAGCGCGTCGGTCTGCATCGCGGCGGCGATCTGCTCGAAGCCGGTGGGCACATTGAAATAGACGGTAGGTGCAATTTCGCGCAGGTTGCGCAGGGTTTCGCCAATCAGTGCCGGAACGGGTTTGCCGTCGTCAATGTAGAGCGTGCCGCCGTTGTACAGCGTCAGGCCGACATTGTGGTTGCCGCCAAAGGTGTGGTTCCAGGGCAGCCAGTCCACCAGCACCGGCGTGTCGGCCAGCACCGGCATGGACTGCAGCATCTGCTGCTGGTTTGCGCACCACATGCCCTGGGTGTTGATCACGGCTTTGGGTAACTTGGTGGAGCCGGAGGTGAACAGGAACTTGACGATGGTGTCGGCGCCGATGGCTTGCATTGCGGCATCCACCGCGGCTGTGGCCGGCGTCTTCAGCAACTGCTCGAACGGGGTTGCAGAGCGCTCCAGAAAAGCGTCGGCAGCTCCTGAATGAATAGCAACTTCGACCTCGGGGCCGGCCGCAGCGGCGATGGCCTTGCCATAGCGTGCGCCGTCGCCAGCGAACACCAGGCCCGGCGTCAGGGTGCGCAGCACATGGCGCAGCTTCTCGAAATCGGTGCTGACCGTGGAGTAGGCGGGCGACACCGGGCAATAGGGCACGCCGGCCAGCATGCAGCCCAGCGCCAGCAGCGCATGCTCCAGGCTGTTTTCGCTCAGGATCGCCACCGGCCGCTCGGCGTTCAGGCCGCGGTCCAACAAGGCCTGGGCGATGCTGCGGGCGCGCTCCAGCGCCTGGGCATAGCTGATGTGCTGCCAGTCACCGCTGCTGCCATCGGCATTGCGGCTGCGCCGCGCCATCCAGCTGCGGTGAGGGGCCGTTCCAGCCCAGTGCAGCAACCGGTCGGTCATGCGCTGCGGGTGCGGCTTGAGTTCCTGGTCGGCGCGCAGGTAGCGCACGCCGGCATGGCCCTCGCGCAGCGCCACACGGGTGACACCGAATTCCAGCGGGCGGTAACGGGGCGTACTCATGGGCTGTGCGTATCAATCCTTGCTGACCTTGGCAGCGCGGCCTTCCAGAAAGGCGCGCACCCGTTGCTTGGCCTCAGGCGCACTCTGGGCGATGGCCGCCATCATGGCTTCGGTGAACAGTCCGTGGTCAGCGCTTTGCTCGGCGATGCGCGGCAGTGCATGGGTCAGGGCAAAGTTGGTCAGGGGTGCGTTCTGGGCCACCCGCACCGCCAGGGCGAAGGCCTTGTCGAAAGCCTCGCCGGCGGGCACCAGGTACTGGGCGAAGCCGGCGCGCTCGCCGTCGGCAGCGTTGTACACGCGGCCGGTGAGCATCATGTCGGCCATGCGCGCTACGCCGATCAGCTTGGGCACCCGCACCAAGCCGCCGCCACCGACAAAAATACCGCGCGAACCCTCCGGCAAGGCATAGAAGGTGCTCTCGTCCGCCACCCGCATATGGCTGGCGCTGGCCAGTTCCAGCCCGCCGCCGACCACTGCGCCGTGCAGCGCGGCGATCACGGGCACCGGCCCGAACTGCACGCAGTCCAGAGCGGCATGCCACATGCGGGAGTGATGCATGCCCTGGCCCGCGTCGCGCTCGCTCAGCTCGCTCAGGTCCAGCCCGGCGCAGAAGTGCTCTCCGTCGCCATCGATCACGGCCGCCCGCACGCTGCCGGGCAGGGTCTCGAAGATCTCGCGCAGCGACAGGATCAGGGCATCATTGATGGCATTGCGCTTGGCACTGCGCGTCAGACGGATCACCGCAATCTCCTGGAACTCGCCAAGAAACTGGGTCTGGATGTCGTTGTTGCTCATGCTTGCTTTTCCGGGTGGGTGGAATTATAGTTACCAAATATAATCAATCCAAGCGCGATGCGCAAGCCGCACATCAGTGTTTTCCCTAGGATTGCTGCCGAAAACCGAGGAGATAGTTATGGATTATAAAAATCTGGTGGCCATTGACATCCACACCCATGCCGAGGTGAGTTGCTGGAACCCGTTCGACAACTATGGCGAGGAATACGACCGCGCCGCCGACAAGTATTTCCGCAGTAACCGCCGCCCCAGCATTGCCGAGACCATCGCCTACTACCGGGAGCGCAAGCTCGGGTTGGTGATGTTCACGGTGGACGCCGAGACCCAGATGGGGCGCCGGCGCATACCGAACGAGGAGATCGCCCAGGCCGCGGCCGAGAACAGCGACATGATGATGTGCTTTGCGTCGATTGACCCGCACAAGGGCAAGATGGGTGCGCGCGAAGCAGAACGCCTGATCGCCAACCATGGTGTCAAGGGCTTCAAGTTCCACCCCACGGTGCAGGGCTACCACCCCTATGACAAGATGGCCTGGCCGATCTACGAGGTGATCAACGGCCACAAGCTGCCGGCCATCTTCCATACCGGCCACAGCGGCATCGGCAGCGGCATGCGTTGTGGTGGCGGCCTGCGGCTGGAGTACAGCAACCCGATGCACCTGGACGACGTGGCCATCAGCTTCCCCGACATGCAGATCGTGATGGCGCATCCCAGCTTCCCCTGGCAGGACGAAGCCCTGTCGGTCGCCACCCACAAGCCCAATGTCTGGATCGACCTCAGCGGCTGGAGCCCGAAGTACTTCCCCAAGCAACTGGTGCAGTATGCCAACACGCTGCTGAAGGACCGGATCCTGTTTGGCAGCGACTACCCCCTGATCACGCCGGACCGCTGGATGAAGGACTTCGAGGAAGCCGGCTTCAAACCCGAGGTGATGCCCGGCATCCTCAAGGGCAATGCAGTGCGACTGCTGGGCTTGGTATGACCCCCTCTCCCGCACGCGGGAGAGGGTAGGGGTGAGGGTTGGTTCGGCGCAAGGGCGCAGCGGAAATGGGGTCGGATCAAATTCCGGACGGCCGCCTCACCGGAGCGCGAGCAGGTGAACGAAATTTGCTCAGACCCCCTTTCCGCGGGGCACGAAGCTGATCGCCGTCTCTGACGTAGCAAGACCCAGGTCCAGCTTGGCTGGCACCGCACACACGCAGTCGGCAGCGGCGATCACAGGTTCGCGGCGTAGCTACCTGGCCGCCGCCTCGCAACTGCCATACATCTTGCGAAACCCATCCTGGTCGAGCCCGCCGGTGTCACCGTGGTCACTCCCGGCTCCGCGCCGCATCTCTTCGTACGCGCCTTCGCCGACACACACGCTGAAGTCGCGCATCTGATGGATGCTCAGCCCCCTGGCGGTCAGGCCGGGGCCGGCTGAGCTGAGCGCGGCGTTGGCGTAAAAGCCGACGATGTCACTTCTGCTGCATTGCAGCAGGGTCAGGCCGGGGCTGAACTTTCCGGTCATGTGCCAGTCCGCCGCGTCATCGGGCAGCATGCCGCCGCGCCTGCGCTGGGTGCACTCGCAACGCTCCGCCAGCGTGCCGGTATCGAAATCGAACAGTGCAAGCAGTTGCTTTGCAGCAGCAATGCACAGGTTCACAGGTTGCTGCTTTTCGACAGTGGCAACCGGGCTGGCGCACGCCGTGGTGAGCAGCAGAAGTGCGCTGACGACCTGGGCTCGAACCATCCGCGCAGACATCAGGGCGGTACCCACCGAAGCACCCGCAGCGCCGGCTCCGCAATGCTCTTCGTGTCCACCCCAAAGAAGCCTCGCAACGCCGAGCGTGTGTCGCTGTGGCCGAAACCGTCCGAGGGCGCAGGCCAACTCAAAACATCCATCGCAGACCCGCTGTCAGGCTGCGCGTGCGTTGCTGCGGCTGCGCGCCAATCAGGGCACGTGCCGGCCGGTTGCTGTGCGTGACCAGCAGCTCCGTGATCAGCGCCAACGATTTGCCGAACGGCCAGAGGTAAGCCAGTGCCAATGCACGGCCGTCTTCGCTGTTGGGGTCACCAGGCAGGATGTCACTGGTGGACTCCCGGACCAAGAAGTGGTCATAGCGCGCGGTCAATTTGCCGGGTCCCACCGGATGGGACGCAAGGCCGTACCAACTGCTGAAGCTTGCCCGCACCGCATTGGGCCCCATGATGGTTTCCCCCTTCAAGGCCTGAGCCAGAAATTCCCAATCGCCCATGGGCCGCCAGTCCAGACTCAGATGGTCAAAGCGCGTGTTCCAGCTGTACTGCCCTGCGTCTACAGCGAGAGGATTGCCGCGATTGTCGTAGTGCATCAGCGCCGCCTTGAAGCGCTCGGCATAGCCGTATTGCGCCCCGATGTAGTACCCCAGTCGATGGTCGATCTCCCGAAACAGGTGGATATTGCGGTCCTGTTGTGTGAGTGCTCCGTTCGGGCCGAACACAGGGAGACTTGACAGGCGCAACGCTTCGCTCAAGCCGGTGATGCGGTCACCGATCGACCAGCCGCGCCACGCCATGACCGTGCCGGCTGGGTCATTGCCGGCGAACAAGGCCGCCGAAAAACCAATGTCATGTGGCGAGCCTTCGGAGCGTCCTTTGCGCAGAAGGCTCAGCTCGATGCCTTTGGTGCGCAGCTCCTCGCCGATCCAGCTGTTGATCGCTGCGCTGGAGAGCGTACGCGAGGGCGTCCACCCTATGCTGTCATAGTCAATTTCCAGACTGGACGCCGGGAAGAACGCGCCAAGCTTGACTCTGGTTTTCCATGGGCCAACCGGCACCGGACTCCAACCAACCCAGGCTTCCGTCAAATCTGCAAGTCCAGCCCGATCATCGGCGGCGCTTGCCACTGCCGAAAAGGAAAAGTTGTCGAACAGTTCGCCTTCGGCCCGCAGAAAGGCCTGGCCAAGCCGGAGGCCACCACGGTCACTGTCGAACCGCTCCTTGCCCAGCCCCGCCGCTGTCCAACTCGCTGACCCGTTGGCCGAAACTGCACGCGCTTCCAACATGCCACGCCACTCAATGGGCTGGGCGATGGCTGAAAGACAGAGGCCGGCAAGGATTGCGCCAACAGGAAGCAAGCTGCTTGGATGAACCATGGTACGCATGGTGCCAGATTCAACGCGAGGTTTTGTTCCCGTTTGCGCGGCCGCCAGCAACTATGCCGAATGCGAAGTCAACACCCGCACCGCCACTGCCGCAATGTTCTTCGCATCCACCCCAAAGAACCCGCGCAACGCCGAGCGCGTATCACTG
>JANMKM010000158.1:0-8852 GCA_031372035.1 Rhodoferax sp.
ATCTTATGGATTGGCTTTTCGCCCTTGCTTTACGGGCGGGAAACATTCATGGGCCTCATTCTGAGGCCTTGCCTCGTTACACTGGAATCAACGAATTTCCACAGGTCTCTCCATGCCCTTGTCAGTCCCGTTTTCTGCTCCAGCACTTGTCTCGCGCCTGCGTCGTGTCGGCCCCTTGCTGCTGTCGGCCATCAGCCTGGCGGCCTGCAGTGGCGGCGAAGGTACAGCGGCTGCACCCGCATCCGCGGCGGCGGCCATACCGACAGCGGCGGCGTCTGGCGCTCCGGCCGGCGCGGCTTCTGCCCCGGCTGGCCCACCCGTGAGTGTTTCCACGGTGGTGGTGCAACAGCGCGACGTGCCGGTGGAGGTGGAGGCCACGGGCACGGTGTCGGCCCTGAGCAGCGTCGACGTCAAGCCCCAGGTGGCGAACGTGATCACCCAGGTGCACGTCAAGGAAGGCCAGTTTGTGCGCCGGGGCGAACTGCTGTTCACGCTCGACGCCCGGGCCGATGAGGCGAATCTGGCCAAGGCCCGGGCCCAGATGGAGAAGGACGAAGCCGCGCTGGCCGATGCCCGGCGCCAGGCCGAGCGCAGCCGCGACCTGCTGTCCAAGAATTTCATCTCGCAGGGTGCGGTGGACACCAACCAGACCCAGGTTGAATCTGCCGTGGCCGTGGTCAGCGCCGACAAGGCCGCCATCGACGCCGCCCGGGTGGCCGTTTCCTACAGCCGCATCAGCGCGCCCAGCGCCGGGCGCATCGGCACGCTCAATGTGTTTGCCGGCAGCTATGTGCAGCCCTCCGGCGGGCCGATGCTGACCATCACCCAACTGGATCCGATTGCCGTGAGCTTCAACCTGCCGCAACGCTATCTTGCCGATGTGTTGCCGTTGCTGCGTACCGGGGGCGCCGCGGTGATGGCAACCCTGCCCGACGGCCGGGCCAAGCCGCTCAAGGGTGTGCTGCAGTTCGTCGACAACGCCATCGACGCCAACTCCGGCACGGTCAAGGTCAAGGCGGCCTTTGACAACAAGGAACAGATCCTGTGGCCGGGTGCCTTTGCCAATGTCAAACTGACGGTGCAGACCATGGCTGGCGCACTGGTAGTGCCGCAGGCGGCGCTGATCCAGAACCCGCGCGGCAAGTTTGTCTATGTGGTCGATGGCAGCGGCAAGGCCGCGCAGCGGCCGGTGGAGCTGAAGTACGCGGCCGGGCTGGACGCGGTGGTCACCGGCGTGAAGCCGGGTGAGCGCGTGGTGGTGGACGGCCGGCAGAACCTGCGGCCTGGAAGCGCCGTCGTGGACCGCGGTGGCGACCGGCCGCCTGGTGGTGGCCGCAACCGGCCGGGCGGCGGTGCGCCCGGAGCCGGCGCCGGGCCTGCTGCGCCTGGCGGCCCTGCGGCCGCTGCCTCGGGTGGTGGTGGCGCAGGTGGCCCCGCGGCTGCAGGCCCTGCCGCGGCTGGCGCCGCAGGTCTGGCCGACGCCAAAGCCGCGCCATCGTCCGGGAGCAAACCATGAACCTGTCCGAGTTGTTCATCCGACGGCCGGTGATGACCGTGCTGCTCAATCTGGCCATCGTGGTGGCTGGGGTCATCGCCTACACCAAGATTCCAGTGGCGGCACTGCCGCGCTACAACACGCCGGTGATCAACGTGTTTGCCGCGCTGCCCGGAGCCAGCCCGGAGACCATGGCCACCTCCGTGGCGCTACAACTGGAGAAGCAGTTCCAGACCATTCCCAGCCTGAACGTGATCAGCTCCAGCAGCACGCTGGGCGCAACCTCGCTGACGCTGGAGTTCGACGAAGGCCGCGACATTGACGCCGCCGCGGTTGACGTGCAGGCGGCCCTGCTGCGGGCCCAGCGCTCGCTGCCGCAGGACATGACGGCGCCACCCTCCTACCGCAAAGTGAACCCGGCCGATGCGCCGGTAATGTTCCTGGCTCTGCAGTCGCCATCCATGAACCTGTCGGACCTGAACGACTATGCAGAGCACCTGATCGTGCCCACGCTGTCCACGTTGCCGGGCGTGGCCCAGGTTTTTGTAAACGGCCAGAAGCGCTTTGCGGTGCGGGTGCGGGTGCGGCCTGACGCCCTGGCAGCGCGCAACATCAGTCTGGACGAGATCAGCGCCGCGCTGCGCGCTTCCAACGTGAACACGCCGGTGGGCACACTCGACGGCCCCAAGCAGATGCTGACGCTGCAGGCCAACCAGCAACTCACCAACGCGCTGGACTTCAGCCAGATCATTGTTGCCAGCCGCGGCGGCAATCCGGTGCGCCTCGGCGACGTGGCTCAGGTGGAGGACAGCTACGAAACTGTCAAGACCTCGGCCAGCCTGAATGGCGAGACCTCCATCACCATGGGCGTGCAGCGCCAGCCCGATGCCAACACGGTCAAGGTAGTGGACGCAGTCAAGGCCACACTGGAGGGCTTCAAGGCGCAGTTGCCGCAGTCGGTGCGGCTCACGGCGGTGAACGACCGCTCGATCTCGATCCGTGATGCGCTGCACGACGTGACGCTGACGCTGCTGGGCACGATCGCCCTGGTGGTGCTGGTGATCTTCCTGTTCCTGCGGCGCTTTGTGGCTACCGTGATCCCGACGCTGTCGCTGCCGGTGTCGCTGATCGGCGCAATCTCGCTGCTGTGGGGCCTGGGCTACAGCCTGGACAACATCTCCCTGCTGGGCCTGACGCTGGCCGTGGGCCTGGTCGTGGACGACGCCATCGTGATGCTGGAGAACATCATGCGCCACGTGGAGGACGGCATGCCGCCGTTCCAGGCAGCGCTGCGCGGTTCGCGCGAGGTGGGTTTCACCATCATCTCGATCTCGTCCTCGCTGGTGGCGGTGTTCATCCCGATCTTCTTCATGCCCGGTGTGATCGGTCTGCTGTTCCACGAGTTTGCCGTGATCGTGGCATTGGCGATCGTGGTCTCTGCCTTCGTTTCGCTGACCCTGGTGCCGATGATGGCCAGCCGCTTTCTTTCCGACGAAGCCCACAAGAAGCCACCAGGAGCCCTGGTGCGCTCATTCGAGCGTGGTTTCAACTGGCTGCTGGCTGGCTATACCCGCACCCTGGATGCGTCGATGCACCACCGCGGCCTGATCCTGCTGGTGGCGCTCGCCACAGTGGTGGCCACAGTCTGGCTGTTCATCACGATCCCGAAGGGCTTCTTCCCGCAGGAGGACATCGGCCAGATCCAGATCAGCACCGAAGCCGCGGAAGACACATCGTTTCCGGAGATGGTGCGCTTGCAGAACCGGGTGGTGGCGCTGTTGCGTGAGGACCCGAGCGTGGCCACAGTGAGTTCCTTCAACGGCGGCAGCGGCGCGCAGAACAGCGGCCGCATGTTCCTGAACCTGAAACCGCGGGGCGAGCGCCCGCCGATGAAGGAAGTGATCGAAGGCATGCGGCGCAAGCTGCGCGAAGTGGCCGGCATCACGGTGTTCCTGCGGCCGGTGCAGAACCTGCAACTCGGTGGCCGGCCCAGCAAGGCCCAGTACCAGTTTGTGCTGCAAAGCGTCAAGGCCGATGAATTGAGCAATTGGGCGCAGAAGCTGCAGGAGCCGATGCGCCGTGACCCGCTGTTCCGCGATGTGACCAGCGATTCGCAGTTGCGCGGTCTGCAGGCTTCGCTGAAGATCGACCGGGACCGGGCCAACACCCTGGGCGTTTCGATTGACGGCGTGCGCAGCGCCTTGTTCAGCGCCTTTGGTGAGCGCCAGGTCTCCACCATCTACACCCCGGTGGACAGCTACCAGGTGATCATGGAAGTGGCGCCTGGTGCCAAGGAGGATGAGAGCGCCTTCAACAACATCTACGTGCGCTCCAACACCGGTGCGCTGGTGGCGCTGTCGGCCTTTGCCACGGTGGAGCGCACGGTAGGCCCGACCGCGATCAACCACACCGGACAGCTCCAGGCCGTGACCATTTCCTTCAACCTGGCGCCAGGTGCAGCGCTGGGAGACGCCACCGCGCGGATCGAGAAACTGCGCGACGAGGTCCGGCTGCCGTCATCGGTGATTACCAGCTACGGTGGTGACGCCGCGGTCTTCAAGAGCTCGCAGGGCAGCCAGGCCATCCTGATCATTGCTGCATTGCTGGTGATTTATGTGCTGCTGGGTGTGCTGTACGAGAGCTACATCCATCCCTTGACCATCCTGGCTGGCCTGCCGTCTGCCGCCGTGGGTGCCCTGATCACGCTGCGCATGTTCGACCAGGACCTGACGCTGATCGCCACCATCGGCATCCTGCTGCTGATCGGCATTGTCAAGAAGAACGCCATCATGATGATTGACTTTGCCCTGGACGCGCAGCGCCACCACGGCATGACGCCCGAGCAGGCGATCCGCGAGGCCTGCGTGCTGCGTTTCCGCCCGATCATGATGACCACCATGGCGGCGTTGATGGGCGCGCTGCCGATCGCTATTGGCCTGGGTGCCGGCGCCGAGTTGCGCCAGCCCCTGGGCCTGGCCGTGGTCGGCGGCCTGGTGTTCTCGCAGGCGATCACGCTCTACATCACGCCGGTGATCTACCTGGCGCTGGACCGCTTCAGTGGCAAGGGGCCGGTGACGGCGCCAGAGGTGGCGGTGGTTGTGGAGCCTGAAACGCAAAAAGCCTGACGGCGACCGTCGTGGGGGTGGGTGGATGCTGCGCACGAATTGTGCGCATAAAATACCTGCATTCATCTGCCAGGAGCCGCGATGCTGCAGTTCGACAAGGCGCCCAAACGGGCTACCAACCTGTCCCTGAATGCCCGGGTCCTGGACCGGGCCAGGGAACTGGGCATGAATATTTCCCAGACCGTCGATGCGCTTCTGTCCGCGGAGGTGGAGCGCCGCTATTGGGAAAAGTGGCGTGACGAGAACCAGGGAGCCTTTGCGGACTACAACCAGCAGTTGCAGCGCGAGGGCTTGCCCTTGGCTCGTTACCGCAGTTTTGCCCGTAGCGCGGGGGATGGCAAGGACTGAAGCATGGCGCGCTTTGACGTCTACCTGAATCCGGATGTCACTGAGCGCAAGCTTGTTCCATTTCTGCTGGATATGCAGAACACCTTTGTTGACATTGATAGCCGGGTGGTGATCCCACTGTATGCAGTCACGCGATTCGGCGTTCGGGCCGGCAGCCTGAATCCGGAGCTGCTGGTGCAGGGCAAACGGGTGGTCATGAATACCTCAGCGCTCGCTGCTGTGCCTTTGTCCGCGTTGCGCCAGCCGGTCGCCAACCTCGTGGCTGATCGCAATGCGATTCAGGAGGCGCTGGATACGCTGTTTGGCGGCTATTGACCGATCTCCAGCCTTGTTACAGTCGGTCATTGCCAGGAGACCCGCGAATGAAGCCTGCACAGCCTTTGCGTTTGCACGTGCCCGAGCCGTCGGCCCGGCCCGGGCACGAGACCAATTTCTCCTATCTGCACCTTTCGCCAGCGGGTGCGGCACGCCGGCCGCCATTGGAGGTGCAGCCATCCGCGATCAGTGACCTGGCCTTCAGCCTGATCCGGGTGCTGGACGATGATGGTCGCGCCGTCGGCCCCTGGGCGCCGAGCATCGAGCCGGCGCTGATGCGCAAGGGCCTGCGCAGCATGCTCAAGACCCGGATCTTCGACAACCGCATGCTGACCGCCCAGCGCCAGAAGAAGCTGTCGTTCTACATGCAGAGCCTGGGCGAAGAGGCCATCGGCTCGGCCCATGCGCTGGTGCTGGGCGCCGGCGACATGTGCTTTCCCACCTACCGCCAGCAGAGCCTGCTGCTGGCGCGCGACGACGTGCCGCTGGTCGAACTGATCTGCCAGCTGATGTCGAACCAGCGTGATCCGCTCAAGGGCCGGCAATTGCCGGTGATGTCTTCTGTGCGCCGGGCTGGTATCTTCTCGATCTCGGGCAACCTGGCAACCCAGTTCATCCAGGCCGTGGGCTGGGCCATGGCCTCGGCGATCAAGAACGACAACAAAATTGCCTCAGGCTGGATCGGCGACGGCGCCACCGCCGAGGCCGACTTCCACACGGCGTTGACCTTTGCCCATGTGTACCAGGCGCCGGTGATCCTCAATGTGGTGAACAACCAGTGGGCCATTTCCACCTTCCAGGCGATTGCCGGCGGCGAGGGCACCACCTTTGCCGCGCGCGGCATTGGCTGCGGAATTGCCTCGCTGCGGGTCGATGGCAATGACTTCCTGGCCGTCTATGCGGCCTCGCAGTGGGCCGCCGAGCGGGCCCGCAGCAACCTCGGGCCGACCCTGATCGAATGGGTCAGCTACCGCGCCGGACCGCATTCCACCTCGGACGACCCGAGCAAATACCGGCCATCCGATGACTGGAAGCACTTTCCGCTGGGGGACCCGATTGCCCGCTTGAAGCAGCATCTGATCGCTCTGGGTGTCTGGAGCGAAGAGCAACACCAGGCTCTGCAGGCCGAACTGGATGCCGAGGTGGTTGCCGCCCAGAAGGAAGCCGAGAGCTTTGGCACGATGCTGGACGGCCACGTGCCCGGGGCGTTGTCGATGTTCGAGGATGTCTACAAGGACATGCCGGCGCACCTGAAGACGCAGCTGGCGCAACTGGAGGCGGGAACATGAGCAAGGGCCACAAAACGGGTCCGATGACCATGATCCAGGCGCTGCGCTCCGCCATGGACGTGATGCTGGAGCGCGATCCGAACGTGGTGGTGTTCGGCCAGGACGTGGGCTACTTTGGTGGCGTGTTCCGCTGCACCGAAGGCTTGCAGAAGAAATACGGGCCGTCGCGGGTCTTCGATGCGCCGATCTCCGAGGGCGGCATCGTCGGCGTTGCGGTGGGCATGGGTGCCTACGGCCTGCGTCCGGTGGCGGAGATCCAGTTCGCTGACTACTTCTACCCGGCCTCGGACCAGATCGTGTCGGAAGCGGCGCGGTTGCGCTATCGCTCGGCCGGCGAGTTCACCGCGCCGATCACCATCCGCATGCCCTGTGGTGGCGGCATCTATGGCGGCCAGACCCACAGCCAGAGCCCGGAGGCACTGTTCACCCAGGTCTGCGGGCTGCGCACCGTGATGCCCTCCAATCCCTATGACGCCAAGGGCCTGCTGATCGCCGCGATCGAGAACGATGATCCCGTGATCTTTCTGGAGCCCAAGCGGCTGTACAACGGCCCCTTCGACGGTCACCATGATCAGCCGGTGGTGCCGTGGTCCAAGCACCCGATGGGCGAGGTACCCGAGGGCTACTACACGGTGCCGCTGGAATCGGCCTCGGTGTTCCGCGCCGGTGAACAGGTGACCGTGCTGACCTACGGCACCATGGTGTTCGTGTCGCAGGCCGCGGCCCAGGAGACGGGGATCGACGCCGAGATCATCGACCTGCGCAGCATCTGGCCGCTGGACCTGGACACCATCGTGGCATCCGTGAAGAAGACCCGGCGCTGCGTCGTGGTGCACGAAGCCACCCGCACCTGCGGCTTCGGCGCCGAACTGGTGGCGCTGGTGCAGGAGCACTGCTTCTACCACCTGGAAGCACCGATCGAACGCGTCACGGGTTGGGACACACCGTATCCGCATGCCCAGGAATGGCTTTATTTCCCCGGCCCGGCCCGGGTTGGCGCTGCCCTGCTGCGCGCTACGGAGGCATGATGGGCAGCTACATCATCAAGACGCCGGACATCGGCGAAGGCATTGCCGAAGTGGAGCTGGTGGCCTGGCATGTGCAGGTCGGCGACACGGTGACCGTGGACCAGGTGTTGGCCGACGTCATGACCGACAAGGCCACGGTGGAGATTCCCTCGCCCGAGGCGGGCAAGGTGCTGGCACTCAACGGCAAGGTCGGTGAGACCGTGGCCGTGGGCTCCGAGCTGGTGCGGCTGGAAGTGGCAGGCGCCGGCAATGTGAAGGAGGGCAAGGAAGGTGCGGCCGCGGCCCGGACAGCACCGCCAGCGGCATCCCCGGCACCCGCCAAGTTGGCCAAGGCCGCCGAACCAGCACCGCGCGCAGCGGCACCGTCGGCCCCGGCGGCACCGGTGCCCCCCGCTGCGCCCGCATCCGGCGAACGCGCCATCGCCGCGCCCGCCGTGCGTCGGCGCGCCTGGGAGCTGGGCGTGGATCTGCAGCAGGTCGCAGGCAGCGGCAGCGGCGGACGCATCATGCAAGCCGACCTGGAAGCCCATGCGCAGCGGCATCCGGGCGCGGTTGTGGTGCCGGCCGGCGTTGCGCCTGCGGTCAGTGCCGTCCGGATCGACTCCCTGGAACGGGTGGATACCCGGCAGGAGATACCGGTCATCGGCTTGCGCCGCAAGATCGCGCTGAAGATGCAGGAAGCAAAGCGCCGCATCCCGCATTTCACCTACGTCGAGGAAATCGACGTCAGCGAACTCGAGGCGCTGCGGGAGCGGCTGAACAGCAAGAAGCTCCCAGAACGCCCGCGCCTGACGCTGCTGCCGCTGCTGGTGCGTGCCATGGTGCTGGCCCTGCGCGAGTTTCCGCAGCTTAATTCCCGCTTCGATGACGAAGCAGGGGTGGTGACACGCTACGCGGCGGTGCATCTGGGGGTCGCCACGCAAACCGACAACGGCCTCATGGTGCCGGTGTTGCGCCATGTCGAGGCCCTGGATCTGTGGTCCACCGCGCTGGAGATCACCCGGCTGGCCGATGCAGCCCGCACCGGGCGCATCACGCGCGAAGAACTCAGCGGTTCAACCATTACCCTCACCAGCCTGGGTACTCTGGGCGGCATCGTCACCACGCCGGTGATCAACCACCCCGAAGTGGCGATCGTGGGGGTCAATCGGATCGTCGAGCGACCGATGCTGTGGCGCGGCGCGATCGTGGCGCGGCAGATGATGAACCTGTCGTCGTCCTTTGACCACCGGGTGGTCGATGGCATGGATGC
>JANMKM010000171.1:0-14420 GCA_031372035.1 Rhodoferax sp.
AACCGGCGTCGACCGCGGCCCGGCTGGCGCCCATGGCTGCGCCGAGCTTGTCGGCCAGCGGCGTCATCACTTCGGCAAACTTCTCGCTCGAACCCAGGGCCCGGCCACCGGAGACGATAATCTTGGCCGCAGTCAACTCGGGCCGGTCGTTCCTGGCAATCTCGCTGCCGACAAAGTGCGACAGGGCGCTGGCCGCCACCGCTTCCACCAGCGTCACGGCGGCAGAGCCACCGCTGCTGGACGCAGGGTCAAAGCCGGTGGTGCGCACCGTCAGTAACTTCACCGCATCCAGGCTCTGCACGATCGCAATAGCGTTACCGGCATAGATCGGCCGCTCGAAGGTGTCCGGGCTGTCGACCTTGGTCACGTCCGACACCTGGCCCACGTCCAGTTTCGCTGCCACCCGTGGCGCCACGTTCTTGCCCGCGGCCGTGGCCGGGAACACGATGTGGCTGTAGCTGCCGGCCAAAGCCAGCACCTGGGCCGCCATATTCTCGGCCAGGCCATGGGCGAAGTGCTCGCCCTCGGCGTGCAGCACCTTGGCCACACCGGCAATCTGGGCCGCTGCCGCTGCTGCGGCACCGGCGTTGTGGCCCGCCACCAGCACATGGACCTCACCACCGCAAGCCAGCGCAGCCGTGACGGTGTTGAGCGTGGCGCCCTTGATCGAGGCGTTGTCGTGTTCGGCAATAACCAGTGATGTCATGTTGTTCTTCCTTTAGTCAGTTGAGGACAGAGCTGGCTCGCTTCGCGTAGCTGCGGCCTGTCCCACATTCATCTAATCGGTTGGGGACAGAGCTGGCTCACTGCGTGTAGCTGCGGTCTGTCCCACAAGGTTTCAGATAACCTTTGCTTCGTTCTTCAGCTTCGCCACCAGCGTGGCGACGTCCGGCACCTTGATGCCGGCGCTGCGCTTGGGTGGCTCGTTCACGCGCAGGGTCTTGAGGCGCGGCGTGACGTCCACGCCCAGGTCTTCGGGCTTGAAGATGTCCATCTGCTTCTTCTTAGCCTTCATGATGTTGGGCAAGGTCACGTAGCGCGGCTCGTTCAGGCGCAGGTCGGTGGTGATGATCGCCGGCAGCGTGATCGACAAGGTTTCCAGTCCGCCGTCGACCTCGCGCGTGACGCTGGCCTTGCCGTCCGCCACTTCCACCTTGCTGGCGAAGGTGGCTTGCGGCATGTCCGCCAGCGCTGCCAGCATCTGGCCGGTCTGGTTGCAGTCATCATCGATCGCCTGCTTGCCCAGGATCACCAGGCCCGGCTGTTCCTTGTCCACCAGCGCCTTGAGCAGCTTGGCCACGGCCAGGGGCTGCAACTCCAGCGCGGTCTCGACCAGGATGGCGCGGTCGGCGCCGATGGCCATGGCGGTGCGCAGGGTTTCCTGGCATTGCGTCACGCCGCAGGACACAGCGATGATTTCCGTGACCACGCCCTTCTCCTTTAAACGCACGGCTTCCTCCACGGCGATCTCGTCAAAGGGGTTCATGCTCATCTTGACATTGGCGATGTCGACACCGCTGTTGTCCGACTTGACACGCACCTTGACGTTGTAGTCGACCACGCGTTTGACTGCGACCAGGACCTTCATGGATGGGGCTCCGATATGGTTGAAACTTGTGAGGCTCGGGCCTCGCGACCGAGCCAGCCATTCTATGCGCCGGGGTTCCTTGCAAGAGGCGCTGCGGCGACACGCGCGCTGCCAATCAACAAAAAAGCACGACCGTTCGTTTTTGAATTATAGCGTGCCCGTTGCGACTGCCGCCGCCGTGTGTCAACGCGGCCATGGTGCCACGCCCGCAGCAGCGGCTGCCACTGCGGGTAAATCAGTACGGTGCGGCCGCACGCAGCCCCTTACAGTGTGCGCTGCACCAATTTCCTGCGGAGCCGCTTCATGAATCCATTAGCCCCTCTACTGGCCATTGCCGCTGCGGCCCTGGCCACCGGCGCGAGCGCGCAGACAGTACTCACCGCCTCGTCTTGGGTACCCCCTACCCATGCACTGACGATGGCGCAGAAGGAGTGGTGTGACCTGCTGGAAAAGAACACCAACGGCAAGATGAAGTGCAATGTGCTGCCGCGCGCCGTGTCGGCGCCTCCCGGTACCTATGACGCGGTCAAGAATGGCCTGGCCGACATCTCGTTTACGGTCCATGGCTACACGCCGGGGCGCTTCGTGTATACGCAGATGGCGGAATTCCCGTTCCTGGGCAATACCTCTGAACCGATCTCCGTAGCCTTCAACAAGGTCGCGATGAAGAACCCGGCCTTCGAATCGGAGCACCAGGGTGTGAAGGTACTGTCCTACTTCACCCACGGCCCGGGCATCGTGTTCAACACCAAGCGGCCGATCACCAAAGTGGACGAACTGGCCGGCCTGAAGTTTCGCGTCGGTGGCGGCATGGTCAATGAGATATCCAAGACCCTGGGCATGAACGTAACGCTGAAACCGGCGCCGGAGTCCTATGAGTTGTTGTCCGGTGGCGTCATGGATGGCACCCTGTTCCCAGCCGAATCGACCGAGTCCTTCCGGATCGACAAGATCATCAAGCACGCCACCTTCTTTCCCGGTGGCCTGTACAACACCAGCTTTGTCTTCATGATGAGCCAGTCGCGCTACGACAAGCTCACGGCCGAGGAGAAGAAAGCAGTGGACGCGATCTCCGGTGAGACTGCGGCACGCATATTCGGCCGCGGCTGGGACAAGGTGGATCGGCGCGGTGTGGCGCTGATGCAGGCCAACAACGTGCAAATGGTCAAGGCCGATGCCAAGTTTGTCGCAGACGTCAAGAGCCGCACCTCAGGGCTGGAGGCGAAGTGGGTGCAGGATGCGCAGGCCAAAGGCCTGAAGGACGCGGCCAAGGTGCTGGCCGAGTTCCGCGCCGAGATCGCGCGCCAGGAAAAATAGGCCATACTTTGCACCGGCCCGCCGCTAGCAGCGGGCGCCACGGCAGGCCAGCTGATGCGGGCCTGCCGCTCCTTGAGGACACCCTTTGAACAAGCTGCTGGAGCATGCATGCAGCGTCCTGGCTGCCGTGGCGCTGTTTGCCATCATGACGCTCACCTTCTTCGATGTCGGCGGGCGCAAGCTACTCGACAACTCGATTCCCGGCTCGCTCGAACTCACCGAGCTGCTGATGGTGGTGGTGATCTTCGCCGCTCTGCCGCTGGTCTCGCTGCGCGGTGAGCACGTGGTGTTTGATTCGCTCGACAGCTACCTGCCGCCGCTGCTGCGCAAGCTGCAACTGGGCCTGGTGCACCTGCTGTGCGCCTGTCTGATGCTGGGCCTGGCCTGGTTGATGTGGCGCACGGGCGGCCAGTTTCTGGAGTCCGGCGAGACCACAGCCCAGCTCAAGCTGGGCAAGGCGCCCTTCATCTATGGCATGAGCGTGCTCTGCGCCATCACCGGGCTGCTGCATCTGGCGCAGATCCGCCGGCCGCCGGCCGAGCTGGCCGAAGGCGAAGGCGCCGCACTGTGAGCAGCAACCCGTGACCGCGGCGTTGGCCGGCTTTGCAGCCATCTTTGTGCTGGCGCTGCTGCGCCTGCCGCTGGCCTTTGCCATGGGGCTGGTGGGCCTGGTGGGCATCGGTCTGACCCGCGGCTGGCAACCGGCACTGGCCAGCGCCGCCCAGGTGGTGTACGAGACCGGCTTTGCCTACACCCTGTCAGTGATCCCGCTGTTCATCCTGATGGGCAACTTCGTCGCCCGTGCCGGCCTGGCGCATGAGCTGTTTGCAGCGGCCTATGCTTTCATCGGCCATCTGCGCGGCGGTCTGGCGCATGCCACCATCGCCGCCTGCGCCGGCTTTGGCGCCATCTGCGGCTCCAGCATTGCCACGGCTGCCACCATGAGCAAGGTGGCCTATCCGTCGATGAAGAAGCTGGGCTACAGCGACGCCCTGGCAACCGGCGTGATGGCGGCCGGCGGCACCCTGGGCATCATGATTCCGCCGAGCACCATCATGGTGATCTACGGCATCATCACCGAGACCAATATTGGCAAGCTGTTTTCGGCCGGCGTGATTCCCGGGCTCATGACCGCGGCACTGATGATGGGTGGGGTCTGGTACATGACCGGCCGCGACCCGGAACATGCACCGCCGGGTGAGCGCAGCACCTGGCCCCAACGCTGGCAGGCGCTGCGCGGCATCTGGGGCGTGGCACTGCTGGTGGTGGTGGTGCTGGGCGGCATTTACGGCGGTGTCTTCACCGCCACCGAGGGAGCGGGCTTCGGCGCCTTCGGTGCCTTCCTGTTTGCCCTGGCGCGCCGGCGTCTGACCTGGTCGATTCTTTACCAGGTGCTGGTGGAATCGGCACGCACCACGGCCATGCTGTTCACGCTGCTGATCGCCGCCACCCTCTTTGCCAACTTCGTCAACTTCACCACCATGCCCGGTGACCTGAAGCAATGGATCACGCACCTGGGGCTGTCGCCGACGATGGTGATCGTCGCCATGAAGGCGATCTACGTGGTGCTGGGCACCGTGATGGAAGAACTGACCATGGTGCTGCTGACCATTCCGCTGTTTTTCCCCATCGTCACGGCGCTCGGTTTTGACCCGGTCTGGTTTGGGGTACTGATCGTGATGATCGTGCAGATCGGCCTGATCTCTCCGCCTGTGGGCATGAACCTGTTCGTGCTCAACGCCCTGCTGCCGGGTGTCGGCCTGGGTCAGATATTCCGCGGCTGCTGGCCCTTCGTGGCAGTGATGATCGTGGCCCTGGGCCTGCTGATCGCGTTTCCGCAGTTGAGCCTGTGGCTGCCCTCGCTGATGAACTGACGGCTGAACTGCTGCACAGGGCGATCAATCTGCTGCAGGGACTGCATACGATGGCGGTGGAGCGCTCGGTGGGCTAACGGAATCATTCAGCTCTGATCCGGGTCTTGCAGCCACTGCACCGGATTGCGGTACACCCGTCCCAGGCCTCACATGCAGCACCCGCTGCGGATACGGTATGTCGATCTTGTTCTCGCGCAGCGAACGCAGGATTGCCAGGTTGATCTGCGAGCGCAGGTTCAGCTGGCCGTTCTCGGGGTCGGCCACCCAGTAACCTACCGTGAACTCCAGGCCGTCGGCACCGAAGGCCGATAGCGAAACGGAGGCCTCGGGCTGGGTCAGCACCCGCGGCTGCTGCACGGCGGCCTCGCGCAGCAGCCGCATCACCAGTTCCACATCGCTATCGTAGGCCACCGAGACCACGGTCGACTGCCAGACCTTGGAGTCAGCCAGGGAGAGGTTCTCCACCCGGCTGGTGATCATCATCTCGTTCGGCACGATCGACTCGCGCCCGGTCACGGAGCGGATCTGGGTGTAGCGGGCGTTGATGTTGCTGATGCGACCCTCGAAGCCGTCTACGCGGACGTTGTCGCCAATGCGCATGCTGCGCTCGGCCAGGATGACAAAGCCGCTGACATAGTTGGCTGCCAGCTTCTGCAAACCAAAGCCGATGCCCACGCCGACAGCACCGCCCAGCACCGACAGCGCCACCAGCAGGCCGACAAACACCAGCAGCGCCCGGGTCGCGTTGCTGATCGCCTTGCGCAGTGAGAGCTGGCCGCCGGTGGCAGAACTCAGCAGCCGCGACTCGATCGCCGAAGAGACCCAGAGTGTCAGGATCAGCACCACGCCGGCCGTGAGCGCTCCCTCGATGATGTTGCGCACCGAGAGCTTGGCCGCGCCCACTTTCCAGGTGATCTGGTCCAGTTCGTCCAACATCAGCGGCAACAGGCCGGAGATCCACAGCACCACCGCGATCCAGGCGACCCAGGAAATGGAGCGCTCCATCAGCCGCACCCAGGAGGCATCGCTGAATGCCGCCTGCAGCACTTTCACGCCCAGGCGGATTGCCGCCAGGGACACCAGGATCGGCAACGCGATCTTGAACACCAGCAGCGGAATCCAATTCAGCAAGATGGCCTGTGCGACATAGGCCAAGCACAGTAGCAGCAGCGGAAACAGCACGCCGTCGACCAGTCGTTCGCCAAACAGGATCGACTTCCGGTCGGCTTCCTGACCCGCGGCGCGGCGCATCAGCCTGGCAAGTCCCCAGGCCAGAAACAGGCAAATGCCCAGGGCGGCAAATTCCATCAGCGGATGCGACTGCGAATAGGCTTCGAACCAGCCGTCCAGGCTGGTGATGCGCGCAGGTCTGATCTGGGCCATGGTGCTCAGTGCGGTCCGGGAGCCGGCTTCAGATGTCGGCCAGGACCCGCAGGTGTGCCTCCACGCTGCGCCCGAGCGCACTCAGGGCGTAGCCGCCTTCCAGGCAGGAGACGATGCGCCGGCTGGCGTGGCGCGCCGCCACGTCCTTGATGCGGTGCGTGATCCAGGCATAGTCCTGCTCCACCAGCCCCATCTGGCCCATGTCGTCCTCGCGGTGCGCGTCAAAGCCGGCACTGATGAAGATCATCTCCGGCCGATGCTCTTCCAGCCGGGGTATCCAGTAGGTCTCGATCAGCTCGCGCACCTCCATGCCGCGGGTATAGGCCGGCACCGGCACGTTCACCAGATTGGCGTCGCTGCGCATCACGCCGTGCGGGTAGAACGGGTGCTGGTAGAAGCTCACCATCAGGATTCGCGGATCGCCGGCCACGATGTCCTCGGTGCCATTGCCGTGGTGCACATCAAAGTCCACGATCGCCACGCGCTGCAGGCCGTGGCGCTGCAACGCGTACTTGGCTGCAATCGCCACGTTGTTGAAGAAGCAGAAGCCCATGGCCTGATCCCGGCAGGCATGGTGGCCGGGCGGGCGTACCGCGCAGAAGGCGTTTTCCAGCTCGCCCGCCATCACCGCGTCGGTGGCAGCCAGGGCAGCACCGGCGGCGCGCAGGGCAGCGTCCCAGGTATGCACATTGATCGAGGTATCCGGGTCCACCTGGGCATGCTGCGGGCCGCCGGCCTGGATGTCCTCGCGCAAACCGTCCGACAGGCCGCGCAGCGCCGCCACATGCATGCGGTTGTGCGCCATCTCGATGTCGCCCAGGGGTGCCAGCGGCGCCTCGCAGCGCTCCAGCGCATCGCCCACACCGGAGATCAGCAGCCGGTCCTCGATCGCGTCGAGCCGCTGCGGGCACTCGGGGTGGCCCTCACCCATTTCATGTTTCCAGCAATCGCGGTGGGTGAAGTAGCCGGTCTTGTTCACAGTCCGCCTTCGTCTCTCATATTTTTCGGGTAATGTCGTGCCATGGACGCACAAATGAAGCTTCAGTCGCTTGTCAATCAGCTTAACACGGTGATTGTGGGCAAACCGGCGCAAACCAGGGACTGCGTGGCCTGTCTTCTTGCGGCAGGTCATCTGTTGATCGAAGATGTGCCGGGGGTTGGCAAGACCACACTGGCCCATGCGCTGGCGCGCAGTTTCGGGCTGCAGTTCTCGCGGGTGCAATTCACCTCTGACCTGATGCCCAGCGACCTCTCCGGCGTCTCGATTTACGAGCGAGGCAAGGAAGCCTTTGTGTTCCACCCGGGGCCGATCTTTGCCCAGGTGCTGCTGGCCGACGAGATCAACCGCGCCAGTCCCAAGACCCAGAGCGCATTGCTCGAAGCCATGGAGGAGAAGCAGGTCACGGTGGAAGGCGAGACCCGGCCGCTGCCCAGCCCCTTCTTCGTCATCGCCACCCAGAACCCGCACGACCAGCTCGGCACCTACGCCCTGCCGGAATCGCAGCTGGACCGCTTCCTAATGCGGATCTCGCTCGGCTATCCGGACCGGGCCGCCGAGCGGGCGCTGCTCTCCGGTAACGACCGGCGCGACATGGTCGCAGCGCTGCCCGGGTTGCTGCAGCCAGGCGAGCTGGCCGCCCTGCAGCAACTGGTGCTGCAGGTGCATGCTGCCGACCCGCTGCTGGACTATGTGCAGGACCTGGTGGCCGCCACCCGCTCAGGCCGCTGGTTCCTGCAGGGCCTGAGCCCGCGCGCCGGCATCGCCGTTATCCGCGCTGCCAAGGCCCAGGCGCTGCTGTCCGGCCGCGACTACGTGGCGCCCGACGACGTGCAGGCGATCCTGCCGCAGACCATCGCCCACCGCCTGATCCCCGTGGGCGACGCCGGCCGCGGCTCGGTGGAGCAGGTGGCCGCCATGCTGGAGGCTGTGCCGCTGCCATGAACCTCACGGGTACACTGCAATGAGCGCCGCCATGCTGGCCAGCCCCGCAGTGCCATGGTGGCGTCCTGTTGCGTGGGTCCGCAGAAGATTCGAAGGCTGGTGGCAGGCGCGCTTGCCACTGCGTGATGTCACCGTGCTGACCCAGCGCAATGTCTACATCCTGCCAACCCGCCCCGGCTTCATGCTCGCTGCCACGCTGCTGGTACTGCTGGTGGCGTCGATCAACTACCAGTTGAACCTGGGCTATCTGCTGACCTTCCTGCTGGCCGGCAGCGCCGTGGTCGGCATGCATGTCTGCCACGGCACGCTGCGGGGGCTGACCATGAACCTGCTGGCGCCAGACCCGCAATTTGTCGGCGCCAGCGCCGTCATCAGCATCAGCCTGCACAGCACGCGCAAGTCGGTGCGCCACGGCATTGGCCTGGCGGTACTGGGCTCGGACCAATGGGTCTGGGCCGACGTGCCGGCACAAGGCAGCGCCCAGGTGCACGTGGCCTTCAAGCCCTCCAGCCGGGGTCTGCACCGGGTGCCGACGCTAACCGCCGAGACCCGCTTTCCACTCGGTACCTTCCGGGTCTGGACGGTGTGGCGGCCGGCCGCCCAGGTGCTGGTCTATCCGCTGCCCGAGGCGCATCCGCCACCCCTGCCGCCCGGTGAACCGCGTGCCGGCGGCGCTGCCAGCGCCGACCGCCATGCCACGGGCGAGTACGACGGCGTGCGCGCCTACCGCCGGGGCGACCCGCTGAAGATGGTGGTCTGGAAGAAGGCTGCCAAGGCCGATGAACTGGTCAGCCGCGACGCCCAGCAGGCGCAGCGCTTCGAGCTCTGGCTGGACCTGGCCCAGGCCGGCTCCGGCACGCTGGAGCCTAAACTCTCCCGTCTGTGCGCCTGGGTGCTGGCCTCGGAGAAGCTGGGGCTGGACTATGGTCTGCGCCTGAACGGCATCCAGATCAAACCCGGCAGCGGCCCGGCCCACAAGAATCACTGCCTGGAGGCGCTGGCCCTGTGTTGACCGCCGTCACCAGCCCCAACACCCGCGACCGCATGGAGCGCGCCGGGGTCTTCAAGACCTTGAGCAATCTGCCGCGCGACAGCCGCGACACGCTGTTTCTGCTGCTGGTCATAGCCTGGGTGCTGCTGCCGCAGGTGGCGAACCTGCCGCTGTGGTGCAGCCTGATGGCTGGCGGCGTACTGCTGTGGCGCGGCATGCTGGCGCTGACGCTCAAGCCCCTGCCTTCCAAGTGGTGGCTGATCGGCCTGCTGGCCCTGACCCTTGGCGCCACCTGGTGGAGCCACCGCACGCTGATGGGCCGGGACGCCGGTGTGACCCTGATCGTGGTGCTGCTGTGCCTCAAGACCCTGGAGCTGCGGGCCCGGCGCGACGCTTTCGTGGTGTTTTTCCTGAGCTTCTTTACCATGCTCACCAACTTCTTCTTCTCGCAGTCGCTGGCCACGGCGGCGGCGATGCTGGTGGCGCTACTCGGGCTGCTCACAGCCCTGGTCAACACCCACATGCCGGTGGGCAAGCCGCCACTGCTGGCCTCGGCCCGCATTGCTGGCGCCATGGCGCTGGTGGGTGCACCCATCATGCTGGTGCTGTTCCTGCTGTTTCCGCGGCTTGCGCCGCTGTGGGGTGTGCCGGCCGACGCCATGAGCGGGCGCAGCGGACTGTCCAGCAACATGCAGGTCGGCAACATCGCCAACCTGGCGCTGGACGACAGCATCGCGCTGCGGGTGAGCTTCGAGGGCCCGGTGCCGCAGCAAAGCGAGCTCTACTTCCGCGGGCCAGTGCTTTCCAGCTTTGACGGGCGCGAATGGCGGCCCCTGCGGTCCTCGTTTGCGCCGCGCATGCAACTGGTCGCCGGCCTGGAAGTCTTTGGCGCGCCGGTGCGATATGCCGTCACCATGGAGCCGAGCAACCGGCCCTGGCTGATGGTGCTCGATGCCACGGTCCAGCAGCCGAAGGTGCCGGGCATCGGCGCCGCCATGAGCGCCGAGCTGCAGTGGCTGGCGGACCGGCCGCTGACCGACATCGTGCGCTACACGGCGCAGAGCCATCCGCAGTTCCGCCATGGGCCGCAGCGCTTCAATGCCACCCTGAGCGACTTTCTAAGCCTGCCGCCGGGCTTCAACCCGCGCACCCTGCAATACGCGATGGACCTGCGGCGTGATCCGCAGTACGCCAACGCCGACGCCGCACAACTGGTGAATGTGGTGCTGGAGCGGCTGCGCCGCGGTGGCTATGTCTACACCCTGGAACCCGGCGTCTACGGCCAGCACACGGCCGACGAATTCTGGTTCGACCGCAAGGAGGGTTTTTGCGAACACATTGCCTCGGCCTTCGTGATCCTCATGCGGGCGCTGGACGTGCCGGCGCGTGTGGTCACCGGTTACCAGGGTGGCGAGCGCAACACCATTGACGACTACTGGGTGGTGCGGCAAAGCGATGCCCATGCCTGGGCGGAGGTCTGGATGCCGCAACGCGGCTGGGTCCGCGTGGACCCAACGGCCGCGGTAGCGCCGTCACGCATCGGCGCCTTGCAGCGGGCCCGCGCACCCCAGGGTACGATCGCCAGCGCCCTGGGCAATGTCAGCCCGGCGCTGGCGCTGAACCTGCGCGCCGCCTGGGACGCCATGAACAACAGCTGGAACCAGTGGGTGCTGAATTACACCCAGAGCAAGCAGCTCAACCTGCTCAAGGATATCGGTTTCGAGTCGCCCAGTTGGGAAGACCTGGGCCTCGTGCTGGCCGGCGTGCTGGTGCTGGTGAGCCTGGCCGGAGCACTGTGGACCATGTGGGAGCGCAGCCAGCACGACCCCTGGCTCAGGCTGCTGCGCCGCACCGAACGGCGGCTGGCGCGCGCCGGGGTACAGCTGGCCCCCAACAGCCCGCCACGGCGCATTGCCGCCCAACTGACCGAACAATGGGGTGAGCAGCATCCCGCGCTGGCACCCTTGCGCACCTGGCTGCTGCAACTCGAAGCCCTGCGCTACGCCAACCCCGGCAGCGCTGGTGCCCGCACCAGCCTGGGCCAGCTGCAACACCAGTGGCGTCAGCTGGCATGGCCGTCATGATGCCGGTCTGGCTCCGGGTCGCTATTGTTTTTCTAGCTACCCATGCTTTGTCGATGGGCGTTGCGGCCCAATCCGCCACTGAAAGCAGGGCAACCAAGAAGCCCCGGGCGGTGCGGGTGCAGCCGCCGACCGCCGGTCCGGCCTATGGCACACGGGCCGATGCGATGCAGGCCGCCGACGACATTGCCCAGCGCCGCGGCCTGGAGCCGCAATGGGTGCGCGACACACTCAGCCAGGCCCGCCTCATTGCGCTGGCGGTCAAACTGATGGCGCCGGCACCCGCCGGTACGCCGAAGAATTGGCGCGTCTACCGCAGCCGCTTTGTCGAGCCGCTGCGGATCAAGGCCGGTGTGCGCTTCTGGCAGGAGAACCAGGCGGCGCTGGAGCGGGCGCAGGCCGAGTTTGGTGTACCGCCGGAGATCATCGTCGGCATCATTGGCGTGGAGACCATTTACGGCCAGCAGGTGGGCAACTTCCGGGTGCTCGATGTGCTTTGCACCCTGGCCTTTGACTTCCCGGCCACGCACCCACGGGCGGCTGAGCGCGCCGCCTTCTTCCTGGGCGAGCTGGAACAGTTTCTGAGCCACACCAGCCGCGGCGGCACCGACCCGACCGAGCCCCGTGGCAGCTACGCCGGCGCCATGGGCCTGCCGCAGTTCATGCCCTCGAGCTGGGTGCGCTGGGCCATCGACTTCGACGGCGATGGCAAGGTGGATCTGTGGCGCAGCCCGGCCGACGCCATCGGCTCGGTGGCCAACTACTTCAAGGCCTTCAACTGGCAGCCGGGGATGGCGACCCACTACGCGGTGCAGTTCGACCCGGCCACCTTGCAACTGGAGGAGCTGCTGCTGCCCGACATCCTGCCGAGCTTCGGCGTGCTGGGCCTGGCGGCGCGCGGCGCCATGGTCGAGAGCGCCGGCACCGGCCACACCGGCCCCCTGGCGCTGGTGGAGCTGCAAAACGGCGATGCACCACCCAGCTACGTGATCGGCACCGAAAACTTCTACGCCATCACCCGCTACAACTGGAGCAGCTACTACGCCATGGCGGTGATCGAGCTGGGGCAGGCTGTGGCTGCAGCGTTGCAAAAGGTGCGTTAGCAGTTCCGAGCTGGACTCATCACTGCGGCGTGGCGGTGAACAGAATCTGGCCGGCAATTGACTCCGGATATGCCTGGTGCAGGGCCTGCACGCCTTGCCTGAGCCGTGACACCCAGCCCTTGCCGCGCGAGAGCATGTCCTTGAACGCATCTTCCAAAGGCTCTCGGCGATAGTCCCAGAGGTAGGCAAGCAGGTGAGCGGCCTGAGCCAGATCCTTGGCCGATTTAGCACGGAATGCGGCGCTGCGCTCGCCGTAAACCACCAGCTTGTGCAGCGCAAACCGCTCCGGGCTGGGCACATTGACGAGCACGGCCCCTTCGGTGGAGAAGACCACAGCCTGTTCCACGTTTTCAAGTGAAAACTCCATGAACGGCAAAGGTTGCAATGTGACGTGCAGCTGCGGATGCATATAGGGCTTGTTACCGCCACGATGCAACGGCGTCAGGAAGTCCAGACGGAAATCCGGCTCAGAAGGGATCAGGTACGAGCCGCCGGTCTTGCCACTCAGACCCGACACTGGCAGGAATCCCATCTCCAGTGAGGTGATGGCTTCGTCGGTTCGCACCTCCAGGTTGCTTGGCAACACCAGCGAAAGTGCCTTGCCAGCATGGGCGAAGTCGATGTCCTGGGTACGGTCTTGGCCGCCCCAACGCACACCCAGCATGTTGCCGTAGGCGAGAAACGCGTGCGTGCCGATGAGGATGCCGCCGGCGCTGAAGAAACCGTAGTCGGCAAGGCGTCGAATGACCCGAAAATGCCTTGGTAGCAGTGGAGCGCACCCCAAAGCCAATGCTGAACGGGCCAATGGACCCAGCGCGGTCGACGCGCCCGGCCCACTCTTCATTGCGATGAGCCGTTGCACCGGTTCACCGTCCGGGCCGACATAGATCTGACGCAGTTTGCCCGAGGGTTCGGTGTACTGAAAATACCAATACTTGCGATCCTTGACGTTCTTTGCGTTGAACGAACCCTGCAGGTCCGCAACGCTGCGAACGTGCTCGGCGCCGATGGCGGCATCCAGCAGCTGGGCGTAGGACGTCTGTGTCGAAAGTGTGAGTTCTGAGTACAGGGCAGGCACGGTCAGTGGCTATACTAGAATTTTATAAAACTTAGTATAACCGGGATCGCTCAATAGATCGGCCAAGCTAGCCACGCGATCAGCACCGAGAGCGAGAGGTTGAACTCAGCCGCAAGCACATCACGAGCCTCCTGAAGCGAATGCTCTTTGCCATCACTGGCTAGAGTCAAAACAGGCAGCATGAACGATTGAAAATCCGGAATGGGCATGGAGGAAGCTCCCAACACTGCATCAGTCCAAGTGTAGGCGGCCCGATTCTCCAGGCCACCTGGGGCTACTCGAAGGGCGTGTTGAACTTGCCGGGGCCCCGACTTTCCATGCAGAATCGCGCTACGGCATCACGGGCACCTACAGCGAGGGAAAAGGCCATGGCTGAAGACGATGTGCTCAACTTCCTGCGGTTGGTCTGCCCCCAGTGCGGCCGCCACAACCTGATGGGAGTCACGACCTGCTCGAATTGCAAGGTGGCCCTGCCAACGGACTTGCGGCCACTCCTGTCAAGTACAGCCACGCTCAATCCCCCTGACAAGCCGGGCGCGGGTTATCTCGTTGCCGGCTGGGGACTGTTGCTATCGGGCACAGTGGTCGCGTTCATGGCGGGGCCGCGCGCCGTGACCTTCGTGCCGGCGGCGATTGCGACGTTCGGCATCCACATCCTGAATGAACGACGCAAGAAGTTGCAGCAGCATGCGCAGTGGTTTTTGAAATACGGCTCAGAACCCGTGACGTGGGACCCGCCGGCGGCTCGCACCCGGGTCCCCCAAGACCTGCCCCGCTGAGAGCAACGCCGCTAACGTGGTTGCGCCAGCACCTTCACCAGCGCCTTGGCCACGCGTGCCATCTGGGCACTGCGCGGCTCGGTGTGGTCGCGGCGGAACAGGCGCATGCTGGCGTACCAGGGTGAATCTTCGCGCTCCAGCAGCCAGCGCCAGTCCGGGTTCGGCGGCAGCAAGGCCCAGACCGGCTTGCCCAGGGCGCCGGCCAGGTGCAGCACGGCGGAATCGACACTGATCACCAGATCAAGCTGCTCGATCATGGCGGCGCTGTCGGCAAAATCGGCCCA
>JANMKM010000208.1:0-5694 GCA_031372035.1 Rhodoferax sp.
GCCATGGCTGGCCTCTCACGCCAGGCCTGCCAGTGCCGGCAGGGCCAGCACCACACGGTTGCGGCCCTGGGCCTTGGCCTGGCGCAGGCCGCGGTCGGCCAGTTGCAGCAGCGACTCGGCCTTCTGGCCCGCACCCGGCACCACCGCGGCCACGCCGATGCTGGCTGTGACAACGCCATAGCGTGACAGTTCGTGCGGCAGCACCTGGTTCTCCAGCGCCTCGCACAGGCTCTGGGCCCGCAGCGCCGCGGCACTGGCGTCGGTGGCGGCGCAGATGAACACGAACTCCTTGCCGCCAAAGCGCGCCACCAGGTCACCCTCGCGCCGGACCACCGAGCGCACCACCTGGGCCACGTGGCGCAGGCAGTCGTCACCCGCGTCGTGGCCATAGCGGTCGTTGTACTTGCTGAACCAGTCCACATCCACCAGGGCCAGGGCCAGTGGCTGCTGGCTGCGCCAGGCCCGGCTCCATTCACCGGCCAGGGCCTCGTCAAAACGGCGCCGCGTGGCCACTCCGGTCAGGCTGTCGCTGGCGTTCATGGAGACGACCTGTTCACGCAGCTGCTGCAGCTCAACGCTGTCCTGCTCCCCGCGTTGTAGCAGCTGGGCGCGTTCCCGGGCCATGTCCTGGGCTGCCTGTCGGCTGCGGCGCAGCAGCGTCAGCAACAGGGCGATCAGCAGTGCCTGGGCCAGTACCAGCACGCCCGCCGTTGCCAGCCAGGGCTGCGCCATCGAGAGCATTTCGCTGCCGGCCTGCGCGGCCGACTGGGCGCGCGCGTGTCCTGCTGCCAGCAATAGTCCAGCCAGGCCCAGGGCACGTGAGCAAAGGATTTGGTGCTGGGGTGGGGCAGGACACATGGGAGCGCAAACTGTAGCCCAGGGTAGGTCGGGCCACTACAGTGTTTGCCCATCCCCGGTTGCAGGCGCTGTTCCGGCGCCTCCTTAGAATGTCCCTGGCGCCAGCGGCAATGGTGATCAACGGCGCAGCAGTAGAAAGTCGGGCGGTTGCATGGGTGTCCAGTCGAACAGCAGCGCGGCGCCAGCCCAGCAAGGTCTGGTGTTTCGCCGTTTCAGCGATGGCTCGCGCAGCAGCCAGCGCGCCGGCGGCGCGATCGTCGCGGCGGCACTGGAGCCGCTGGAGCCCCGCCATGCGGCGCTGGCCCGGCAGGAGCGCTACTGGCGCCGCACCTATGGCACGCATCTGCGCCATTGGGTGGAGGACGCCATCGCCGCGCCGCTAGCCGTGCCGGCCAGTGCCGCGGGTGCCCTGGCCATGGCCGGGCATTCCTTGCGCTGGCTGCAGGCCGGCGAGGAACTTTCGTTACCGCAGGCCATGCAGGCCCCAGTTGCTGACACGGCCGGAGAACTGCTGACCCATACCTTGCGTGGCGCCGGGGCTGCGCCGCCAGCCCCGTGGACGGTTCCATACCGCGGCACGCGGCTCAGCGGTGATGCCCTGCGCCGACGCATCGACGCCTGGGAGCAGCGCGGCATCATCGAAGCCAGCGCTGCCGCCGCGTTGCACCGCTGCAGCCGGAACCCGGACTGGTTTGACCTGTCCGATCGAACCCTGGTGCTGCTGGGCGCCGGGTCCGAGGCCGGCCCCTTGCCCTGGCTGGCGCGCTGGCGCGCCAACTTGCTGGCGGTTGATTTGACCGGCGCGGCGCTGTGGACCCGGATCGGCCGCAGTGTCGAAGCCGGCAACGCGACGCTGCATCTGCCGGTTCCGCGGCGGGTGCGCAAGGCTGACAGCTGGGTCGACCTGGCCGGTGCTGACCTGTTGCTGCAGACGCCGCAGATCGCACGCTGGGTCTGCAGTTTTGGCGGCGCGCTCGACATTGCGGCCCTGGCCTATGCCGATGGCGAACGCCATGTGCGGCTGGTCGCCGCGATGGACCTGGTGCAGCAGGCGGCCTGTGCGACCCGGCCCGACACCAGCCTGGCGTTTTTGGCCACACCGACCGACGTGTTTGCGGTGCCGCGGGCCACGGCGCTGGCAACGATGGAGGCATTCCGGCGCCGGCCGGTGATCAGCCGGGCCGCGCAGGGGCCGTTACGCCTGGCCTATGGCAAACGCTTCTTCCAGCCGAATGTGAGCGCTCTGCTGGCTGCGCCCGACGGCACCGAGTACGGTGTGGTGGACAGCCTGGTGCTGCAACAGGGTCCGAACTACGCGCTGGCCAAGCGGCTGCAGCAGTGGCGGGCGCTGGCGGCGCGTGCTGGCGGGCACCGGGTTTCGCTCAACGTGGCGCCTTCCACCACCACCGCATCGGTGCTCAGCAACCGGGCGCTGGCGGCGGGTTTCGCCGGAGCCGGGCTGTTCGGCATCGAGGCGTTCCGGCCCGAGACCACGAGCGCCCTGATGGCCGCACTGTGGGTGCACGACCTGCGTTGCGACGAAGCTGCCGCCAACCCCGCTCGCGCGCTGGCGCATCCGCTGGAATTGTTCATGGACAACGCCTGCCACGGCGGCATGTGGCGCTGCCCTTATGTTCCCCGCACAGCCCTGCCGTTTGCCGCGGCGCTTGGCTGGGTGCGCCGCAAGATCCCCGGAGCCAGTGGGTGAAAGCGCCCGCGAGGCGCATGCAACAAGCGCAGACAGCTACTGAAAATGTAGCTGTCGCAATCCTGCTGCGGGCTCTCAACCCATGAAGAACACGTTCAGCTTGTTGCCGTCCAGATCACGGAAGTAGCCGGCGTAGAAGCCCTCGCCGCGCGGCCCCGCCGGGCCTTCGTCCTGGCAACCCAGTTCCATGGCCTTCTTGTGCAGCCGGTCCACCTTCTCGGCGGCGTCCACCACCAGTGCCACCATCACACCGTTACCCACGGTGGCGGCCTTGCCATCAAACGGCTGCATGAGGCCCAGACAGGGCTTGTCCATGGTCACGCCCCAGGCGATACCGCGGCCGAAGTCCATCAGCCGCTTGGCGCCGATCTCAGCCAGCAAGGTGTCATAGAAAGCGGCAGCGCGCGGCAGGTCGTTGGTGCCCAGGGTGACATAGCCGATCATGGTGGTCTCCTCCAGTTGCGGTGTACGGGGTTGTCAGTTTAGAAGCAGGCCACTTTGCTAGCATAGGAGCGTGAATTTCAAACGCATCGCCAACAGCCTGGTCACGCGACTGGTTGGCGTGGGCCTGGTACTGGTGACAGTGGGCACCGTGATCAGCTACTTTCAGCTCAGCCGCTTCCTGCGGGAGGACCTGACCCAGGTGGTGTCGGCCCAGCAGGTGACGATTGCCGAGTACGTGGCACGCGACATCGACGCCAACTTGCGGGAGCGCCAGCATTTTGTCGAGCAGATTGCGCGCAGCGTGCCGCGCACGCTGTTGACCCAGCCCGGGCCGCTGGCCGACTGGCTGCGGGAACGCCATAAACTATTGCCACTGTCATTCCAGACCCTGCTGTTGGCCGATGCCCAAGGCCGGGTGCTGACGGGCTTTCCCAGCTACCCCGGGCTGATCGGGCTGTCGATTGCCGAGAATCCGGGTTTTCGTGCCGTATCGCAGGGCCGCTCCGGCATCGGCCAGCCATTGCTGGGGCCGGTGCTCAAGCAGCCGCTGCTGCCCATCGGCGCGCCCGTGCAGGATGCCGATGGCCGGGTTCTGGCGGTGGTGATCGGCACCACCGAACTTGGCCCCCATGGTTTCCTGAACCGGCTGTTGCAGGTTCGCATCGGGCAGAGTGGCGGCATGCTGCTGATATCGCCGCAGGACCAGATGTTTGTGGCCGCCACCGACCCGGCTATGGTGTTCAAGCCTACCCCGCCCGCCGGTGTGAACGCGCTGCACGATCGCGCCATGGCCGGTTTTCGTGGTACGGGTACCACCGTCAATACCGCCGGCGTGGAGGAGATCTCGGCCATTGCCTCGGTGCCCAGCACGGGCTGGTTTGTGGTGGCACGCATGCCCACCCGCGAGGCACTGGTAACCGTTTCACGGGTCCAGGCTTTCATCGTGCAACAGCGCTTGCCCGGCACCATCATCGCCATGGCCCTGCTGGCACTGCTGATCGCCTGGATCCTGCGCCCGCTGTACCGGGCGGCGCGCCAGGCCGAGGCCATGACCCAGGGCCACCTGCCGCTGGCGCCGCTGCAGGTGGTGCGCGAAGACGAGGTGGGCCATCTGACGCAGGCTTTCAACGGCCTGCTGGCCAAGCTCACCAGCCACCAGTCGGAGCTGAGCTGGCTGGCCTACCACGACAGCCTGACCGGTCTGCCGAACCGAAAACTGCTGGCCGACCGCCTGCAGCAGGCGCTGGCCCGGTCCCGGCGCAATGCTACCCACGTAGCACTGCTGTACCTGGACCTTGATGGTTTCAAGGCGATCAACGACACCCTGGGCCATGATGCCGGCGACCAGGCGCTCAAGGAAATTGCGCGCCGGCTGCTGGCCGTGGTGCGCCAGGCCGACACGGTGGCCCGCATGGGTGGCGACGAGTTCGTGGTGCTGGCGCCGGACCTGGACGAACCCGCTGCCAGTGGTGCCGTGGCCCTGGCACAAAAGTGCATCGCTGCCGTTGCGGTGCCTTTGCAGCTGGGGCAGGCCGAACACCGCTTGGGTGTGTCAATCGGCATTGCTCTCTCGGGCGGCGAAGGCAGCCCGGAGCAACTGCTGGCGGCTGCGGATAAGGCCATGTACGGCGCCAAGCTCACTGGCCAGGGCGGCTACGCCATGGCCTGACGGCCGCGATAGCCGCACCGGCGAGCACAGAGGGAGCCCCGCATGAAACTTGAAGAACCAGCCCTGACCGATTGGATCGGCCGCAGCGCAACCCTGCATGACACAGTGGGCGCCACGCCGGTGCTGGCGCTCGCGGCCACGCTGGACCATCCGGCAACCGCGGTGACCCCGGGCATGGCGCTGCCGCCGTTGTGGCACTGGCTGTATTTCCTGCCCATGCACCGTGCCAGCGAGATCGGCCCCGATGGCCACGCCCGGCGGGGCGGCTTTCTGCCGCCGGTGCCGCTGCCGCGACGCATGTGGGCCGGCAGCCAGTTCGCATTCCTCTCGCCGGTCCGCGTCGGTGACCAAATCAGCCGTACTTCCACCATCGACGGCGTCACCACCAAGGAGGGCCGCAGCGGCACGCTGGTGTTCGTCCGGGTGCGGCACGAGCTGCATTGCAACGGCGCGGTCGAACCGGCGCTGCGCGAGTTCCATGACATCGTCTACCGCGAAGCCCGCCGCGCCGATGACGTCGAGCCGCCACCGCGCTCTGCAGCCACCGGTGCCCCCTGGCAGCGCAGCATCATGCCCGACGATGTGCTGCTGTTCCGCTACTCGGCCCTGACTTTCAACGGCCACCGCATCCACTACGACCGCAGGTACGTGACCGAGGTCGAGGGCTACCCAGGTCTGATCGTCCATGGGCCATTGATAGCCACGCTGCTGATGGACCTGCTGCGGCGTAACCTGCCTGAGGCCGACGTCGCCAGCTTTGTTTTCAAGTGGCATCCCGAATTCGCGCCACCCTACGTTGCCATTATGCGCGGTTCCGAGTTGGTCGTCTCATTTATGACTCTGGCCGAGATGCGCCAAGGCGCGCTGGAGGCGAACTGGGGGCAGCGCAAGTGCGACGTGCTGGAGGCGTATTTGGCCGACTTCTCAGTGCTCCATTCCGACAGCCTGCTGTGCTCTACGTGGGCCGTCGTGCGGAATGAGAGCACGCGCAAGGGACGTCAAATGGGCTCCGCCG
>JANMKM010000252.1:0-7250 GCA_031372035.1 Rhodoferax sp.
GCTCGAGCGAAGTCATGGCCGGATACTAGCAACAAGTGTGCGCGCGATAGCCCAGGCCGCAGCGCAGTGCATGGCTCTGCTGCAGGGGCCGCGTCGATAGAATGCCGGCATGAGTTCACCGACCCAGCCGGACCAGACGGCGCAAGCCGCGCGCGCGCTGGAACTGGCGCGTGAGACCTTTGACATCGAAGCCGCCGCCATCCTGGGGTTGAAGCAGCGCGTTGGCAGTGCCTTTGCCCAGGCAGTGGCGATAGTGCTGGAGGTTCGCGGTCGGGTCGTGGTGATGGGCATGGGCAAGAGTGGGCACATTGGGCGCAAGGTTGCGGCCACGTTGGCATCCACCGGAACTGCGGCGATGTTCGTGCATCCGGCAGAGGCCAGCCACGGCGATCTGGGCATGATCAAGCCCGACGATCTGGTGCTGGCGATTTCCAACAGCGGTGAGGCCCAGGAGCTGACTGTCATCTTGCCGGTGCTCAAGCGCCTGGGGGTGCCAATGATTGCGATGACGGCGCAGCCGCAATCCACGCTCGCCGGCCAGGCCGTGGTGGTGCTTGACAGCGGCGTGGAGAGGGAAGCCTGCCCGTTGAATCTGGCGCCGACGGCCAGCACCACGGCGCAACTGGCGCTGGGCGACGCGCTGGCAGTCGCTTTGCTGGACGCGCGCGGCTTCAAGGCAGAGGACTTTGCCCGTTCGCATCCGGGTGGAGCTCTGGGGCGCAAGCTGCTGACCCATGTCGAGGACGTGATGCGCACCGGCGCGGCGGTGCCGCGGGTGCCGCTGGCAGCAAGCTTCAGTGAATTGATGCGCGAGATGAGCGCCAAGGGTCTGGGTGCCACGGCCATTGTGGATGCGGTTGATCGGGTCATCGGCATCTTCACCGATGGCGATTTGCGGCGGTTGGTGGAAAAGGGCCTGGACCTGCGTTCTCTCACCGCCGCCCAGGTGATGCATGGCAATCCGACCACAATCTCCCGCAGCGCGCTGGCCGTGGATGCCGCTGCGCTGATGGAGGAGCGGCGCATCACCAGTGTGCTGGTAGTCGATGAACAAGGCTGCCTGTGCGGCGCACTAAATACCAACGACCTGATGCGGGCCAAGGTGATTTGATGCAGCCGACTCTGCAGTTTCCGCCCGCATTGCTGCTGCAGGCGCAGCAAGTGGGTGTTGCATTCTTTGATGTGGATGGCGTGTTGACCGATGGCGGCCTGTATTTGTCGGACGGTGGTGAAACGCTCAAGCGCTTCAACACATTGGATGGATACGGGCTGCAGTTGCTGCGCCGGGCAGGCATTGAAACGGCCGTGATCTCGGGCCGCGACTCGCCCGTGTTGCGCGCGCGAATGCTTGCCCTGGGTGTGCGCCACGCGCACTACGGTGTCGAGCACAAGCTGCCGGCGGCCAAGCAGGTGCTGCAGGCGCTCGGGCTGGACTGGAGCGCGGCTGCGGCCATGGGCGACGACTGGCCCGACCTGCCGTTGATGCGGCGCTGTGCCTTTGCCTGTGCACCCTGCAACGCGCACGCCGAGGTGCGGGCCGTGGCGCACCATGTGAGCACCGTTGCTGGCGGGCATGGCGCTGCCCGGGAGTTTTGCGATCTGCTGCTGGTGGCCAGTGGCAAGTACGCGAGCTTGCTCGATGAGGCCGCTGCATGAAGCAGTTTCTGCGAGTTGCCCTGGAGCGGCTGTCCTTGTACCTGCCGGTCATGCTGATGGGTCTGCTGGCCTTGGGCACCTACTGGTTGGTCCGCAACACGCCAGTCTTTTTGCCGCCGGAATCCCAACAACCGGCGCGCCATGAGCCCGACTACTTTTTGCGGAACTTCTCGGTCAAGACTTTTGACGCGTCCGGTAGTCTGCGCAGCGAGGTTTTTGGAGTGGAAGCGCGGCACTATCCGGATACCGACACGCTGGAGATAGACCGGGTTCGCATCCGTTCCTACAACAAGGCCGGGCAGCTGACCACCGCCACCGCCAGCCGGGCGCTGACCAATGGCGACGCATCGGAAGTGCAGCTGTTCGGCAACGCGCAGGTGGTTCGCGAGGCCACGTCGGACAAGGCGGGCCAGATGCAGCCGCGGCTTGAGTTCCGGGGGGAATTTCTGCACGCATTTCTCAAAGCTGAGAAGTTGAAATCGCACCGGCCGGTGGTGTTGACGCGGGCCCGTGACCAGTTCACCGCCGATACCATGTACTTTGACAACGTTGACCGGGTGCTGCAATTGAATGGCCGGGTCCACGGCACGCTGGTGCCAGTGCGGACACGCTGAAGGCTCCAATGGCCACGACTGGCGGCAAGCTGGTATTCATCACAGGTGCCTCCAGTGGCATCGGTCAGGCACTGGCTTGGCGCTACTACCAGGCCGGTTATGCCCTTGCGCTTGTAGCCAGGCGGATACAGGAAGTCGAATCTTGGGCTCGGGCTCATGAAATAAGCACGGACCGCTACTGTATTTATAGCGCCGACGTGGTCATCGCGGACCAGATTATTGCCGCTGGACAAGCCTGCATGAAGCAGCAGGGTCTGCCCGATGTGGTGATAGGTAATGCCGGCATCAGCATTGGCATCGACACCGCGCGGCGCGAGGACCTGCGGGTCATGGAACAGATCTTTGCGGTTAACAACCTCGGTCTGGCCGCCACGTTCCATCCGTTCCTGGCCGCAATGGCGCAGCGTGGCGGCGGGACATTGGTGGGTATCGCCAGCGTCAACGGCATCCGGGGCTTCGCCGGCCATGGCGGCTACTGTGCCAGCAAGGCCGCGGTCATCAGCTACTGCGAGAGCTTGCGCGGCGAGATGCGATCCAGTGGCGTGCGGGTGGTGACGATCTGCCCAGGCTACATCGATACGCCCCTGACCCAAGGCAACCGCTATGCCATGCCGTTCCTGATGCAGCCGGGAGATTTCGCCCGGACTGCGTTCAAGGTGATAGTTGCCGGCGACAGCTACCGTGTCATTCCCTGGCAAATGGGCGTAGTGGCAAAGTTGCTGCGGTTGTTGCCGAACTGGTTGTTTGATCGGTTGTTTGCCAGCCGCCCGCGCAAGGCTCGGGCTGGCAACGGCTGAGGTGCCCTTGCACGTCGCGGGGTGCATGCAGCGCCCATGAAAAAGGGCTCCGGAAGGAGCCCTTTGACAACAGTCTGAAGACTGCTTGGGTGCTTAGTAGCTGCTGCGGCCACCACCGTAGCCACCGCCACCGCCGCCTCCACTGCGACCGCCGCCGGCGCCACCATAGCCGCCGCCACCGCCACCACCGCTACGGCCACCACCGCCACCGCCACCGCCGCCATAACCGCCACCGCCGCCGCCAGCTCCACCACCATAACCACCACCGCCACCACTGCGGGGGGGACGCGGCTCCATCGGGCGGGCTTCGTTGACAACCAGGCCACGGCCACCGTACTGTTGGCCGTTCATGCTGTTGATGGCTGCCTGGGCTTCGGCATCACTGCCCATCTCCACAAAGCCGAAGCCTTTGGAGCGACCCGTATCACGTTCCATCATGACTTTTGCGCTGGTGACGGCGCCATGCTGAGAAAACGCCTGTTGCAGGTCTTCGTCGCGGAAGGAATAGGGCAGATTGCCCACGTAAAGTTTGTTGCCCATGAAAGGACTCCTCAAAATGACTCAGAACGCGATGGAGTCCGATAACCGCAATCAACAAACCAGTGAAGACTTAAAGCAGACGCGAAACAAACCGGTCACCGCAAAATTTGCACCGGCCAATTTTGGACAGTGCTTCACGATTATGCGCCATCTCAGCGCTGCCGCAAAATTTTTTTTCGGCACCAAAACAACGCCGCACGGCTCTCAGGGTGGGTCGACGGGGGCTCGCCCAGCGGATCGCACGGGCTCCTCTTCTGACCGGTAGTTGCGCCACTGCTGCATCGCATTGCGCATTGTCAGCATCTGCCGCTCAAAGCGCGGACAGGCCGCACAGAGGCGCATGTGCAGTCTCAGCGCCACACGGTCGGTCCAACTCAGCGACCGATCCTCGCGCGCCACCAGCAAGGCACTGACCTGTTTGCAGCTTTTCCGGAAGAGCATCATGTTGGGCGGGGTTTGGCGAACCAGTTCAATTCCAGGCACTCTCGCAGCCGCAGTCGGGCACGGTGCAGTTGGACGTACAGGTTTGTCGGTGTCAGCTGCAGTTCCTTACAAATTTCTTCGCTGCTGAGCTCCAGCCATTCGCGCATGAGGAATAGGCGGCCCTGGGTTGGAGGCAGTTTGCTGGCGCACGCATCGAGAATTTCGAGAAACTGTCGGCTGGCGAGTTGTTGCTGAGGATCGCCCCAGTCGGCCGGGGCTTCCTGGAAGTGGCCATCCGCCTTGAAACCGATCCATTCGAGCGGGTCGGTGTCATCGTCCGTGTTGGCAGGGGTGGCGCACACTTCCCGGCTGTGGTGTCGCAGCGCATCAATGATCTTGTGTTTGAGAATGCCCACAAGCCAAGTCTTGAGCAACGACCGGTTGCCAAAGGCCTGCGGTTTGACCAGAGCTGCCAGCAGCGTTTCGGAAACGGCGTCCTCAGCCCAGGTGTCATTGCGCAATTGCAGCCGGGCGTAACGCAGCAGATAGGCACGGCTATCGACCAGCTGCTGTTCAAATGAAGCCACAGTTAAGGGACTCATTGCGGGGTTTGCGGCAAGGGATTGAACAGGAATTCTCGGCATTTCTGCTGGCGAGTGTAAGAATCGCGCTGCCCGGTGGACCAACACCCAACCAGCAGTTGGTGCAACCCGCTGGTCCCATTATCAACAGTTCAACCCTAGGAGCTTATTGCATGAACCAACGTATTGTCATTGCCGCCGCTGCCGCTTCCCTGATGTCGCTCGCGCTCGCAGCCCCGGCCGCTGCCCAGGAAAAGGAGAAGTGCTTCGGCATCGCCAAGGCGGGTCAGAATGACTGCGCCAGTATTTCCGGAGTTCACACCTGCGCCGGCCAGGGCAAGGTCGACATGGACAAGGGTGAGTGGAAATATGTGGCCAAGGGCACCTGCAAGTCGATGAAGGGCCTGTCGCAGGAAGAAGCCAAGGCCGCGGCGAAGAAGACCTGATCGCCGAATCCCGAAAGGGCTTAAAGACCGTGGGTGCTCGGCCGATCCCGGCATCGTCCGGCGCGCAGTCGGGCGTGCCGATCGGTATCGGTTGGCGCCAGCCGCACTACCGGGATTTGCTGGAGCGCCTGCCGGCGCTCGACTTTCTGGAGGTGCATTCGGAGAATTTCTTCGCCGAAGGCGGTGCCGCGCGCGCGACCTTGTTGCGTGGTCGGGAGGACTATGGCATCAGCCTGCACGGCGTGGGGCTGTCTCTGGGTTCGGTTCAGGGGTTGGACCCCTGGCATCTGGATCGGCTCGAGAGGCTGGTCCGTGCGGTTGAGCCACTGCGGGTCAGTGACCATGCCTGTTTTGCCCGTGGTTCCCTCTCTGGCGTGCAGGTTCATGCTTCGGATCTGCTGCCAATTCCGTTTTCCGTGGAGGCGCTGGATGTCCTGTGCCGCAATGTCGAGCAGGTACAGGAGCGGCTGATGCGCCCTTTGGTGGTTGAAAACATCTCGGCCTATCTGAGCTGGGGCTGCCCGGACGACGACCCCGCCATGCTGGAAACAGAATTCCTGCAGGCGCTGGTGCGGCGCACGGGATGCGCCCTGCTGGTTGACGTCAACAACATCTATGTCAATGCCCTGAACGCGCGGTTGCTGGCGCCTGACGGCCAGCCCGGCCGCGATCCCTTGGGTCGATGCATGGCCTGGATTGATAGTCTGGCACCGGGGATGGTGGCCCAACTGCATCTGGCCGGACACTGCCACGCGCAAGGCACCGAGGGCGCGATCGTGATCGACGACCATGGCAGCCGGGTCAGCGAGCCAGTCTGGGCGCTGTATCAGCATGCCTTGCAGCGCTTCGGTCCGGTGCCAACGCTGATTGAATGGGACACCGATGTTCCGGCGCTGGACGTGTTGTTGCAGGAAGCCGCTAGAGCTCGGCAGACGGCGTCTCTGGAGCCAACCAGATGAGCACCCTGGCAGAGCAACAAGATGCGCTGTTGGCGACGCTGTTCAGTTGGCCAACCAGCACCGCAGCGTTGCAGCAGCACATGCCACAGCTCTGGCTGCGCGGGTTGCAGGCCTATCAGGCCAATGGTCACGGACTGGCAGAACGCGCGCTCGCGGCAGTCTATCCGGTGCAAGCGGCGCTGCTGGGTGAGAACAGCTTTTCCGCACTCGCACGGGCCTACTGGCACGCTCAGCCACCGCGCCGCGGTGACCTGTCGCAATGGGGCGGACAGTTGCCTGGCTTCCTGCGCGCCAGTCCCCAGCTGCTGGCAGAGCCCTATCTCGGTGACGTGGCGGAGCTGGAGTGGGCCTTGCACCGCTGCGCCGACGCTGCCGACCTGGAGCCAGCGCCGGACACGCTGGCACTGTTGGTGGACCATGACCCGGCAGGCATCGAGTTGCTGTTGGCGCCGGGCAGCGCCGTGCTGACCAGTGCCTGGCCGGTGGTCAGCATTGTCACGGTGCACCAGCAACCGGAGCCGGACTTTGCGTCCCTTGGCGAAAAACTCCACCAGCACCACGCCGAACAGGCTGTCGTCTGGCGCGCCGGCTACCGGCCGCAGCTGCGTGAAGGCCTGGCCGGCGAAGTCCCGTTGTTGCAGGCCCTCTTGCGCGGGGAGAGCCTGGCCATTGCCTTTGAAGCAGCGCCCGACCTGGACTTTGCCCGCTGGATCGAATTGGCGCTGCACAGTGGCCTCTTGCTAGGCGCCCGATTGCGAATGGCCGGCGGCTGAGCGCTGCCACGCCCGGGCACGCCCGCTGTCGACAGCGCGGTGACAGCTTTGCCGACTACCATGACCCCATGGAAGCGTTCTGGGTGTCGACCGGCATCGTCGCCCTGGCCGAGATGGGTGACAAGACCCAATTGTTGGCGCTGGTTCTGGCAGCACGCTTTCGGCGTCCTTGGCCGGTGGTGGCCGGCATCCTAGTCGCCACCCTGGTCAACCATGGGCTGGCCGGCGCCCTGGGCGCCTGGATCACGACCCTGGTAGCGCCCTCGGTGCTGCGCTGGACAGTAGCCCTGTCGTTTATGGCAATGGCAGTTTGGATCCTGATTCCCGACAAGCTAGACGCTGGCGACGCGTCCGGCGTACCGGCGCAAGGTGTGTTTGCCACGACGGTAGTGGCTTTTTTTCTGGCGGAGATGGAAGACAAGACCCAGGTTGCCACGGTGGTTCTGGCCGCCCGCTACAAC
>JANMKM010000398.1:0-10872 GCA_031372035.1 Rhodoferax sp.
CCATCCAAGGCCTCTTTGAATCTCATGTTCCGGTTCTCCTGCACGTAGCGGGCCCGGCTCATGGGGGCGTGTTGCATCGCTCCTCCACAAACCGGACAGATTACTTGCTACGGACCGGACAACTTACTTACTCCCGACACATACCGCAGCGCACGCTTGCCGATCGGACCCGATCAATGGTCTAATGTTCCCACGAAGGGGAGTAGCTCCCGTTTTCGGCAGCACAGGGAGGCATCCGGCATCGGGTGTCGCAGCCGGAAATATCAGCAAGTCGTCAATACGAAGCTCAGTTAAAACGCACGTCTGCGTGCGGCTTCCGGCTTGTTGGGCACACATCGCATGATTTCATGCCGAGCCAGACCTTCGATTGGGATCCGTAGCGGGTCCGGTCGAAGTGCGTTTGCCGGCGCTCAGGCTCCATAGGCCTGGCAAGGCTATTCCATGGACCGGACAGCTGCGGGTTGTTGATCGAAACGACTCGGAGAAGTGTCATGGAATTCTTGTCTGCCCCCTGGTGGTCGGCGCTGCTGGCCATCATCCTCATTGACCTTGTGCTGGCTGGCGACAACGCCATCGTTATCGCACTGGCTGCTCGCGCCCTGCCGCCACATCTCAAACAGCGCGCCATCATCTGGGGCAGCGTCGGCGCCATCGCCGTGCGCTCGGTGATGACTCTGGGTGTAGTGTGGCTGCTGAAAATCCCCGGCCTGATGTTGCTTGGCGGTCTGGCCCTGGTATGGATAGCCTACAAGTTGCTGGTCGACGAGGAAGGCGGTGAACACCACGGGCCGGTATCCACCACCTTCTGGGGCGCCATGAAGACCATCGTTGTTGCCGATGCCTTGATGGGCATCGACAACGTGCTCGGTGTGGCCGGCGCAGCCCATGGCGCGATGGACCTGGTAATCATCGGGCTGCTGATCAGCGTGCCGATCGTGGTCTTCGGCAGCACGGTGGTGCTCAAGCTGGTTGAGCGCTTTCCCGCGATCATCCAGATCGGTGCCGCAGTCCTGGCGCTCACGGCGGCCAAGATGGTGGTCAGTGAGCCCCTGCTCGACCCCCTGTTTGATCCACCGGAGTTGTTGCACAGTATTGCCCGTTGGCTGGTGTATGCAGCCGCCGTCAGCGGCGTGCTGGCAGCTGGCGCCCTGACCGCCCGGCAGCGACAACTGCCGTCGACGAAACAGCAGACTGCCTAAGTAAGCCCGATCCTTCCCAAACCATCAACACATGAGGAAATCGCCATGGAAACCCTGATCGTGTACCTGGATGACGCTGACTATGCCCTGCAGCTGCTCGCACCCATGCGGCGCCCCAGCTCTCCACCCGGAGCGACAACCCACTGGATCCTGGTGGCCTGCGCACCCCGCCTGACCCAGCACATCAGCAAGTGGGTCAGCCACAGCGCCCGCAACAAATGGCGCAACAAATGGAGCGAACAGGTGTTTTCCCTGGTCACCCCGGCTCTCGCGGTTCAGGGTGACACGGTCAGTACCATGCTGGCCAGCGGCCGTTTGACGCTGATGACCGAACGCCTGCTGGGTCAACATGCCCTGGCCCGGGTACTGGACGCCCGCCGACCAAAGTTTGGCCAAGAGCTGCAACCGCTGACTGCCAACCAGCACCTGGCAACGGATTCGCGCTGGAGCCTGCCATCGGCGACCGTGGCCATGGGTGCGATGCTGGTGCTTGCGACCGACTGACCTCGCAGCTATCGGCGCGCGGCCGGGCGTCGGCCGCACGCCGATGCTATCCTCGGCCCATGAAACTGTTGGCAAAATGGTTGCTCAGTGCGGTCGCGTTGCTAGCGCTTGCGCATCTCTACAGCGGCGTGGCCGTTTCGAGCTTTGCTACGGCGCTGGCAGCGGCCTTTGTCATCGGCCTGCTGAACACCGTGGTGCGCCCGGTGCTGGTGGTGCTGACGCTGCCGGTAACCGTTGTGACGCTGGGCTTGTTCCTGTTCGTCATCAACGCGCTGCTGTTTTGGGCCGCAGGATCGATGCTCGACGGATTCCAGGTGCACGGTTTCAGCGCTGCTCTTTTGGGCTCGTTGATCTACTCCGTGCTGGGAATCGTGATCGAGTCAGCGCTCGAGCGCTTGTTCCTTCAGCAATAGTTGCACCTGGCGTGCCCGGGTATCGATGATCGAGGCTTCGATATGGTCCAGAGCCACACCCGGCACTGCGCCCTTGAGCATCTGCCGCACCATTTCCTGCGCCGCCTTGAAGCGATCGGCCGCTGCGCCATAGTCCAGCAAGGCAAACTGCACTTCGGCATCGGCACGGATAGCGCGCAAGGTCTGGCCCTGCGCCGTGTTCGCCGCCGACAGCAATTGCCAGGCCTGCGCATCCCTCGGATGGGTGGCAATCCAGGTTTGCAGCCGTTGCGCTGCCTCGGTCGCACGACCGGAGCGGGTCATTGCATCGGCCTCCAAAAACAACTCGGGACGCCGCTCACCGGACATTGCCGCGGCAGACTTGGGCAGATCCTTGGCCCAGGCGGCCCATTGCGCCGATAGTGGCGCGGCCTGTGCCTCGGACTCGGCCAGCTCCAACTCCAGCCCCAGCAACCCCGCCTGCCGCGCGGCAGCTGCGTTGGCGGCGGCCTGCACGGCAAGCCGGGTCTGCAAAGCGCGTGCCTGCGCAAACTCCCGCAGGCGCAGCGCGGCCAGCGTGGCGCCGTACAACAGGCCGGCCTGGCGTGCAATGGGCGTGGTCGAGGTCTGGGACTGGGCCTCCTGCATCCTGGCGCGTAGCGCATCGACGCCGGGATTCGACAGCACCCTGGCCCGGGCCGACACCATAGCGTGTTCCATGCTGGGGGCCTCCGGCTCCTGCCCGCGACCGCTGAGCGGTTGGCGCGACTGCATGTCCGCCATGCGCTCGGTCGACAGGGGATGGCTGCGCAAGTAGGGAAAGGCACCGTTGTCATTGAGACGTGAGGCTTGTTGCAGCTTCTCGAACATGGTGACGAAGCCCTGAGGCTCAAAGCCGGCCTGGGTCATGACGCCATACCCAACCCGGTCCGCCTCACGTTCCATGTCACGCGAAAAGTTCAACTGACCCTGCATGGCTGCAGCTTGGCCGCCCACGATCATGGCATTGGCCGCGTCCGGGTTCTTGTTGGCCGCCAAGGCTCCAAGAATCATGGCGCCGATGACCCATGGCATCTGCTGGCTTTGTTTGGACATCAGCCGCGAGATATGGCGCTGCGTCACATGGCTGACTTCATGCGCCAGCACGGAGGCGAGTTCATCGCGATTGCTCACCGCTGCAATCAAGCCTAAATGCAGCCCGAAGTAACCACCGGGCAGGGCAAAGGCGTTGATGCTGCGGTCCCGCCCCAGCAGCACTTCCCATGCAAAGCGCTCTGCCATCTCACTGGTCAGCTCGCCGCGCTCGCGCGCAGCAGCCAGCAGTGGCTGCCAGATACCTTGCACATATTCCATCAGGACCGGGTCATCAACATAGTCGGGATCGTGGTACAGCTCACGCGCAATCTGGTCGCCCAGCCGGCGCTCGGCCCCGATGCTCAGATCGCCACCCTCGCCCAGGGACGGCAGGCCACCGCCTGGCGCGCGGCCGGGAGCGCCCGTGTTCGCGACCTGGGCCTGGGGCAAGGCCATGCACGCCATACCAAGCACTATCGAAAAAATAGCGTTCCGCGCAAATCTGATGCGCCTTGTGGCATGTATCGAGAATGGAGGTCGGATCAAAATGCGTCCAGGGGGATAAAGCCCATGATCTCGTTGGTGGTGGCGTCGAGCAACACCGTCCAGAATGATCTCCGGCCAATCATCGGCACATACACCAGGGTACCGGGCGATCGCCCGGTTTGGGATACCGCGGCATCAATCAGTGCCGACTGGTTGTGAAGGCGGCGGCGCAATTCAGCGACGGGCCTGGCCTGGCGGCGGATCTCATCGGCCGCCGCACCGTAGGGTTGCCACAGGTCCGGGCGGGCGCTCAGAGCCAACCCCTTGAGTGCCGCCAGCGTGGCTTCAGCACGTTCACTCTCCGAATTGAATGGCCGCAGCGACAGCAAGGTCGGGCCAGCCAACGGCATGGCCGTCAGACCAGCAGGTGTCTGGGACAGCAATTCGTCGGGCACGTCGACCGCGTGTACCACCCGAAAGCGGTCGTACTCGAAAACAAGGTGCACCGGTCGCGCCAAGGATACCGTCCACAGCCCGTAGGCGAGCGCCAGCAGCTGCAGGCTGCCAACCACGACCAGATCGCGCCGCAGTTCTGACATGGGCTTGCGCCGGTCGAACACCGCCAGCGTGATGAGCGGTCCCATGATCACGTCGACCGTCACGACGATCAGGAACAGCTCTCGCCCTCCCGAAATTTCGCGGTAGGGATAGGGATACCAAATGCCAAACACCAGCATTGCGGCCACGACAGCAACAGCACAGCTCAGACCAAAGTGGATCGCAGCAGCGCGGATCCGGTCTTTCCAGAAAGAAGGATTGGCAGCGAACATGATCGTATGATGCTCGATATCAATGAACGATTTGTAAAGTGGATTCGACCGATGAAATTTCAACTGCCAGTGCATGCACCATGGCCGAGCCCAGCGGCCTGACGCACTTCGACGCCCAAGGCCAGGCGCACATGGTGGACGTCTCGGGCAAGGCGAGCACGCACCGGGTGGCAGTAGCCTCGGGCCGCATTGTGATGCGGGAACAGACGCTGCGTCTGATCGAAACCGGAAGCGCTTCCAAGGGCGACGTGCTGGGCATCGCGCGCGTGGCCGGCATCCAAGGCGCCAAACGCACCAGTGAGCTGGTGCCGCTGTGCCACCCTTTGGCGCTAACCCGGGTTGCTATTGATTTCGAATCGGTCCGCGCTGATTCCATGGGCACTCCAGCTCTGGTATGCACTGCAACTGCAGAGACGGTGGGCCCCACGGGGGTTGAAATGGAAGCCCTTACCGCCGTCCAGGTAGCCCTGCTGACGGTATACGACATGTGCAAGGCGGTGGACCGGGGCATGACCATGACCGACATCCGCGTGCTGGAAAAGCATGGCGGCAAGTCCGGCAGCTTCACCGCGACCCCAGCGCCCGCCTGAATCATCGCGCTGCCGCGGGTTCCGATGGTGCATCCGCACGCGCGCAGCGCTTGCGCCACATGGCCGACAGCGCCAATTCCAGGTTGCGGGCGAAGCGATTGCCGTCAAACAAGGGGGAGGCCAGCACCTGTTCGCGTAGGCCAATGCGCAACGCGGCCAATGCCGCAACGTCCGCCGCGTGACGCAAGGCCAGTTCAACGTATTGCCTGGATGTGCTGGCCACGAATTGCGGCAGGCCGGCGCAACGCAGCATGCTCGCCCCTTGCAACGCCAACATGGTGCTACCGACCAGTGTCACTGTGGGAACGCCCATCCACAGTGCTTCGGCCGTGGTGGTACCGCCTGGATAGGGAAAGCTGTCCAGAATCAGGTCGATCTCGGCATGGGCTGCAAGATACTGCTCCCAGGGCACACCGCCATGCATGTCAACACGCTGTGGATCGATCCCGCAGCCCAGCAGTCGCTCACGCAGATAGTCCTGGCGGCCAGGCTGATCGAGCTGCGGCAACTGCAGGCGCAGGCGCGCTGTGGGCAGGGCGTTCAACACCTGCGCCCATTGCTGCAAGACCGCGTCGCCCAGCTTGTACATGGCCTGGAACGAACCGAATGTGACGTACCCATTGCGCAAAGCCGGCGGCGGCGCTACGTCCAGGCGAACCCGCGTCAAGGGCGGCGTCATGCACAGCCGGGTATCGGGCAGGTACCAGATCTCCTCACTGTAGAACGCGCGCAGTTCCTGTGGCAACGACACTGGATCTGCCAGCAGATAGTCAATCTCCGGCATGCCGGTGCTGGCAAAGTAGCCCAGCCAACTGACTTGCAGCGGCGCCGGCCGCCATGCAAACACTGGCAACCGGTTCTCCACCGTATGACCAGACAGGTCGATCAGAATATCAATTCCCAGGGACTGCACCTGTGCTGCCAGCGCGCCATCGTCTAGCGCCCGGACAACGTGCCAATGGTGAAACAGGGGTCGCATGCGCTCACTGATCTGGTCGTCGGTGGGGTTGTTGGAAAAGGCATGCAGTTCGAACCGGTTTCGGTTTATATGCTGCAGCACACCTTCCAGAAAAAACGCCACCGGATGGGCGCGCAAGTCACCCGAGACGAATCCCACGCGCAGCACCGGCTTGTCAGCAACCAGCGGCCCCGAGTGGACATATGGCAGAGCGCGGGCGCTCATGATGGCGGCATAGCGTGCGGCACAGCCCAGATATTCGGAAGCGGAGTGCGCCGTGCTGAAACTCAGGGCGCACAGCAGGTTGGCATGGGCCTTGAGCAGCTGCGGCTCCAGGGCGATTGCCATTTCAAAATTCGCACGGGCCTGCTCGGTCTGGCCAAGCATCAGAAACTGAAATCCCGACTGGTACTGCGCTTCGGCAATGCCTGGGTCGATGGCATAGGCCTGGCGCAGCCTCTGTACCGCCTCGTCCACATGCCCCTGCTGGTGCAGAACGCACCCCAACGCGCTGTAGACATCGGCATAGCCTGCACCCAGCGATAAGGCCACACGATAGCTGGCGACCGCCTGCTCAAGCTCGCGTTGGACGAACTGCAGATTGCCCAGGTAGAAGTGGAAGTCGGCAAACTCCGGATTGGTCGCAATGCCTTCCCGCACAATGGCCAACGCCTGTTCGACGCGGCCGGCCTGAAACAAGGCGCGGCACAGGTCGCGCCGGCAATGGTCAAGACTCGGTTGCAGCACTAGAGCGTGTTCATAACGACTGATGGCAGCATCGAAATCACCACGCCGCTCAGAGATGTTGCCCAACAGGTAGTGGGCATCGCTGATATCCGGCTCCAGTAACAGCGCGCGACGCAAGCAATGGGCCGCACCATCGTCCAGACCCAGCTGGCACAGCACAAAACCCAGATTGGTATGGGCCTTGGCATTGTCCGGCTGCTGTAGCACAGCTTGGCCGTAACAGCGTTCAGCATCGGCCCATTGCCCAGCTTGCACATGCTGGTTGCCGGCAGCAATCAACGCTGCAACGGACAATTGGCCCGCGTCCGACGCGGGCTCCGTCGGTGGCAACAGCCCGTGACGGCGTGCTGCGTCATCCAGCTTGCGCTTGAACCAACCTAGCATTGCAACCGGTCGGCGGTCAAAGACGTGTCACTAACCATTTCGTAAGCGTCTCGACATAGGCATCGTCATAGCCGGCGTCTTTCAAAGTCCAGCGAAACGCGTTACCCAGCTGCGCCGTCTTGTAGGTGTTGAGCTTGTTGAGCTTCTTGAACTCAACCACCCGCAAGCCCATCTTCTTGAGCACATGCTGCGACTTGGCCGAGAACTTCTTGTCCGACACCTTGGCTTCCAGCGGCAACTGCTGAATGAAGAACTCGGCCAATTCTGTGCCAAACGTCTTGGCCTGTGACGCATCCAACCATCCAAACACTTTCATCTCCACAACAGATCCAGCTTGGATTGTGCCTTCTCGGGAAACGCCCATGCCCCAATATCATCCGTGGTCATCGGGCCTTGACCCAGCGCGCGTATTCGCTCGGAAATGCCGCCTGGTAGCGCAGCATGTGAAATCGCGCCTCGTCATCCAAGCCCAGCATGACCGCACTCTCGATGAGCTTCTCGATCACCCGCGACTCCGGCGAGTAGTGCAGCAGCTCCAAGGCCATGGCGTGGATATGAACGGCATTCTCGCGACTCAATGCCGTGATGGTGAGCTCGGCAAACGTCACCTGACTGTGGAACAGCCATGAATCCCTGATCCTCTCGATCGTGTTCTCACGATAGGCAGGCAAACGATCGCCAACAGCGATGTAGATCTGACTGATGCGCTGATAGTCGCGCCCGGCATAGACTGTGAATGCTATTGAAGCGATAGCTATCGGCGCAATCAGGATGCGCCATCTGAGCGATATGCTCGTCACTGCGCCGGTCGAGCTGACGCCGGGACGCAGCAGCAGCCACACGCACAGCAGCGCCGCCATCTGGAAAGGCCCGTACCAAAGCGGGTACTCCAACATGCTGTGCAGCAGAATCAGCGCGAGCACGGACCATGCGAGCTGCCGTGCAGGCCGGGCCTCGCGCCACGGTCGGGCGGCCAGGCAGCCCCACAAACCGGCAACACAGAGCGGCACAGCCAGCGGCAATCCGAACTCAACTGCAAGGTGCAGAGGCAGGTTGTGCGCGTTGTCGAGAATGTCGCAGAACCTCGGCCCATCAAAGAGCGTCACGTAGTGGGCAAAGTCGAGTTCTCCCAGGCCCCACCCGGTCCAAGGTCGTTGCGCAATCAAGTGCACGACATTGCTCCACAGTGTCAGCCGGCTGGAGCACACGGCATCCCCGGCGCTCAAACGCAGCAACAGCCCATGGTTGGCCGGGTCTAGACCGGCGAACAACGGCAACGCAACCAATGCGCCGCCATAGCCCACGATTGCGAGCAGCACCAGCCACAAGCCTGGTGCGCCGCAACGCCAACGCCATAGGCCGTTGAACAACAGCAACAGCAACAGTTGCACCAACCCGGTACGCGACGAGGAAACGGCATTCCCCGCAGCGAGCAGCAGCGCGGCGCCGCCAAGCCACAGCCGCTCACGCGGGAGCCGGTCCGGTGGCAACGAGGCCGCCCACCACAACAGAGCCGCCAAACCGATATTGGTCAACGACGCAAATTGATTGCGCTGGCGCAGGTTTGCAAATGCCTCGCCAACACTGGTGCCGTTGATCAGCGTGGGGAGAAGGTTGTGGCCTGTGTATTGCAGCAGGCCCATCAGGCTGCTGAGCAAGGCTGCAATCAACCAGGCCAGAGCCACCGTGCCAACGGCCAGCGGCCTGAGCAACAGCAGACCCAGCAGAGAACCGGCACAGGCCAGGCTCACCAACAGTGGCACGACTGAAGGCGAAGGGCCCGATGCAAACGGGTTGAGCCAGGGACCGGCGATGCACACGCCCATCGCCAGCTGAGCGCTCAAGCCCGGTGCCCGCCTCTCGATAAAAAGGGATGCGGAGCCGGATTCCACGTGATTCGACCGGTACACCCGGGACGCCATGACGCTCAGGATCTCCCGGGCGCGACGCCCGGATTGCGTGCCAGCCACTCCTGCCACTGTTGTTCGATCGACTTGTAGCCCCGTGACTCGTACATGCTGCGCATCAACAGCAACTCGTGCTCGGCCACGGACAATTGGCCGTTGAGTGCCAGAGCTTTCGCGTAGTCCAACTGCAGCACCGTGTTGTGAAACCGCCGTGACACCCTCCGCATGTCATCCAGCTGCTGTGATGTCATGTGATTGGTGAGCCGGTATCTGGCGGTTTTGTTCAGCAAAGCCAGATGATCAAGCAGCAGCGGATCCTCCAGGTAGTCGTGCTGCGGCTGGTTGACGTAGTTGGAGCGGGCAAACCGCAACACGCGATAGTCCTCCTCCAGTTGCCAGTAGTCACCTGCAATTGCGACAAACAAGGCTCCAACCAGCGGCAGAAGCAGCAACGCTACGCGGCTGCACCTATGCTGTACATGTGCTGCACCTTCCTTCACTGCGGGTGCTGATATTGCGCCCGCCAGCAAGCCAGCGGGCAGCAGGAAATAGGCATAGGCATAGGGGTATTCAACCAGGGATTGCAGTGCCAATGCCAGACAGGTGGCAAACACCAGATGGCGCAGTGACATCGACGATGAAGAAGCGTCGACCCGGAGCCATCGTAGCATCCACACACCGACACCAACGGTAACCGCCAGGCCGCAGGGAATCCCAAACCAGACCATCAGGTCCAAGGCGAGGTCGTGGGCGTAGATGCTTGCCGTGGTGACACCTGAAGGCGGAGCCAATGTGACAACTTCCGACAATGCCAGCGCCCCTTGATTGAAACCGTACCCCAGCCAGGGATGATGCAATACGGCGGCCAGGAATTGTCGCCACATGATTGGGCGGACGCCAATCTCCATGGGATTTTTGAATTCGTCCTGGCGCAATTGCATCGCCGTCTGCAAGGACTCCAGACCCTGAAACATGAGCAGCCATAGTGCTGCGCCGACCAGCACCTCACCCAGCAGCAAACGCGTCGGCAGACGTTTGTGTGTCAACAACCACAGGAACACCACACCGTACAGGGCCAGGGCAGATGCCCTGGACTGGCTGATCAGGATGCCCCAGCCAAAGTAGGCCAGCAACAGGTAGAACACCGGGCGGCTTCGCACGACGCGCAGTTCAAACAGCGCAGCGCTGGCTACGATGCCAAGCACCATCATCAAACCAAAATGGTTGGGCTGGGCAAAATTGCCGAACGGGCGGGCATCAAACAGTGGCACCGCCCACCACCCAGGCGCATCGAGACGCAGCCATTGAACCAATGCCAACGCATTGGCAACGATACCCCCGGCGAGCACGGTAAGCATCAGCCGGGTTACCACGTCCCGGCTACCCCGCCGCCCAGCCCAGAGCTGCCCGGCATAGATGGTCAAGGCCAGACCAAGAAGATAGAGCGCACCGAGCGCAGCATCGGCTCGGAACGACAAAACGCCGGCAGCGTACTGTAGCGGCGGGATCACAGCCAGAAGCATGGCCACCCGCGCTGCGCTCGACAGGGGCATGACATTTGACGCGGCACCTGGCATGGTCTGCGGTACTTCAGCGGTGAAGGGGCGTTGCCAAAAATTGACCGCAAGCAGCAAAATTGCGCCGAGAGCCGTTGCCAGCTCCAAATAGAAGGAGGGCCAGGGCGGGTAGTGGTTTGGCAGGTTCCAGCCCAGGAACAGGCAGAACAGTCCAACAGTGACGATACGATCAGGCATAAAAAAAGGCGGCCTGCGGGCCGCCTTTTTCATTCAGGCCAAATCAG
>JANMKM010000352.1:0-5315 GCA_031372035.1 Rhodoferax sp.
GCCCTTGGGCAGGTAGACCTTGCGCCCAGCCATGTCGGTGGGCTGGTCCTGCAGCGCGCCGTTGCTGCCCCAGCCGCACCACAGGTTGCCATCGCGGTCCACCCGGAAGCCGTCCAGCGCGCCCTGGTCGGCGGCGTCGATCAGTTTGGTCTTGTTGCTGCAGCTGCCATCGGCCGCCACGTCGTAGCTCCAGATGCTGCGGTTCGGCGTGCCTTTCCATTCAACGACATAGAGCTTTTTCTCGTCCGGCGAAAACGCCAGGCCGTTGGGGTTGACGAGCTCGGTGATCATGGCGCTGATCTTGCCGTCGCTGCCGATGCGGTAGACATTGGTGGTGGCCTGCTCCGGCTTGGCGCGGGTGCCCTCCCATTCGCCGTTGATGCCGAACAGCGGATCGGTGAACCAGATGCTGTCGTCCGACTTGACGACGATGTCGTTCGGCGCGTTCAGCCGCTTGCCCTCGAAGCTCTCGGCCAGCACCGTGATCTTGCCGTCTTTCTCGGTGCGGGTGATGCGCCGGGTGACGGAGTGTTCACAGGTCACCAGCCGGCCCTGGCGGTCCCGGGTGTTGCCGTTGGCATAGTTTGCAGCGCTGCGAAAGACGCTGAAGCTGCCATCCTTTTCGCTGTACTTCATGATCCGGTTGTTCGGAATGTCGCTGAGCAGCAGGTAGCCACCTTCGGGGAAGTACACCGGCCCCTCGGCCCAGCGCATGCCTGAGGCCAGCTGCTCGACCGTGCTGCTGTAGATGCGGTATTTGGTGAAGCTCGGGTCCAGGATCTGGACCGAGGCATCCGGGTAACGCTGGTTGGGCTTGAAGTCAAAGCTCTGGGCGCCAGCGGCGCTGCCCAGGGTGGCCATGCCGGTGGCCGCTGCCATCTTCAAAAAATTGCGGCGCTCGTTGTCGTCGTGCATTGTCTGTCTCCTCGGTTCTTGGTTTTGCGCTCGCGGCAGCCGGCCGCACGGCCGCCCCGGCATGCTGCCGAGGCAAAGGTGTATTGCGCTGCTCTCAGTCAGCGGTGATCTTGCCGACCTCGATCACCTTCTTCCAGCGTGCGAACTCGCTGGCCTGGAAGGCCGTGAACTGCTCCGGCGTGTTGCCGACGATCTCGAAGCCCAGCTCCAGCAGCTTCGGCTTGACCGTCGCGTCGTTCAGGGCAGCCACGACGGCGTCGTGCAACTTCGCCCGGATGTCGGCCGGCAAACCCTTGGGCGCGGCCACGGCCTGCCAGGAATAGACGGTGACGCCCTTGATGCCGAGTTCTTCCATCGTCGGCACGTCGGGCAGCAGCGGCGAACGCTTGGTGCTGGTGATGGCCAAAGCCCGCAGCTTGCCGGCCTTGATGTTGGGCAGGCCGGTGTTGATGTTCATGAAGGTGGCATCCACCTGGCCGCCAAGCAGGTCGGTCATGGCCGGGGCTCCGCCCTTGTACGGAATGTGCAGGCCGGTGGTGCCGGTCTGTTGCCAGAACAGCTCGGCCGTCAGGTGGTCGCTGGTGCCATTGCCGGCCGAGGCAAAACTCATCTTGCCCGGGTTCGCCTTGTGGTACGCGATGACGTCGGCCATGCTCTTGTGCGGCGAAGCGGCCGGTACCGTCAGCACATTGGGCGCCTGCACTGCCACGGTGATGTAGTCAAAGTCTTTCAGGGCGTCGTAGCCGGGGTTCTTGATCAGGTGCGGGCCGATCACCAGCGGCCCGAGGGATGAGACCAGGATGGTGTAGCCGTCGGCCGGAGCACGCTTGACCGTGGCAGCGCCGACCGTGCCCCCGGCGCCAGCCGTGTTCTGCACGATGAAGCTGCCACCCAGTTTCTCCTGCAGCTTGGGGGAGATCGAGCGCGCGATCATGTCCGTGGAGCCGCCAGGCGGGAACGGCACCAGCAGGTTCACGGGCTTGGCCGGCCAGGCCTGGGCCATCGCGCCGCTCGCGGTGGCCAATGTCAGCGCCAATGCCGAGATCAATTGTTTCATGGAGGTCTCCTCAGGGTGGTTGTGCCAGGTGGCGCCGGAGTGTTCGAAGGGCGGTGTGTTGAATTTGCGAAACGGGTTGCGGTTGGCGTCAGCTGGCGCTGAATTGCACGCGTTCGCGGGTCCAGGCTCGCGCCTGTGCGCTCAGGCTCAGGCCCAGCCCCGGGCGCGTGGGAACCAGCATGCGGCCATCGGCAATTTCGATGCGCTCGTTGAACAGTGGCTCCAGCCATTCGAAGTGCTCGACCCATGGCTCACGCGGATAGGCCGCGGCCAGGTGCACATGCAGCTCCATCGCGAAGTGGGGCGCCAGCATCAGGCCGGCATGCTCGGCCATGGCTGCCACTTTCAGGAACGGTGTGATGCCGCCGACGCGGGGTGCGTCGGGCATCAGGTAGTCAGCGGCACGGTGCCGGATCAGATCGCCGTGCTCGGCAGCGCTGGTGAGCATCTCGCCGGTGGCAATTGGCGTGTCGAACTGCAGTGCCAGGGCGGCATGGCCCTCGTGGTCGTAGGCATCCAGCGGCTCCTCAATCCACACCAGGTTGAACTGCTCGAACACCCGGCACATGCGCTGGGCCGTGGGCCGGTCCCACTGCTGGTTGGCGTCCACCATGATTGGCACCGCGTCGCCCAGGTGCTTGCGCACCGCTTCGACACGCCGGATGTCGAGCGCCGCATCGGGCTGCCCGACCTTGAGCTTGATGCCACCGATGCCACGCTCGATCGAGGCTGCAGCGTTGACCAGCAGCTGTTCTGTGGGCGTGTGCAGAAAGCCGCCTGATGTGTTGTAGCAGCGCACTGAGTCGCGGTGTGCGCCCAGCAGCTTGGCCAGGGACAGGCCGGCGCGGCGCGCCTTCAGGTCCCACAACGCCACATCAAAGGCGCCGATGGCCTGGGTGGCCATGCCGCTGCGGCCCACCGAGGCACCGGCCCAGCACAGCTTGTCCCAAAGCCGGCTGATGTCGCTCGGGTCTTCGCCGATCAATGCTGGAGCAATCTCGCAGGCGTGGGCAAATTGCCCCGGGCCGCCGGCGCGTTTGGAGTAGCTGAAACCCAGACCCTGCTGGCCCTGCGCCGTTGTGAGCTCGACAAACAGCATGGCGATCTCGGTCATGGGCTTTTGTCGGCCGGTCAGAACTTTCGCGTCGCTGATCGGGTTGGCCAGCGGCAAGTAGCAGGAAGAGACCTGCAGCGCGGTGATGCTGTCGGAGGATGGCTTGCCGGTCGTGCTCACAGGCAAGCCCTGTATGATGGTAACGTTGTCATTTTGGAAAAAAAATGGATAGCGATACTGTGCAGCAGGCTCACACGATAGAGCCTGCTTCATTCGCAAACTTCAGTAAAGTGCTTGCCATGCTGTTACTACAGAGGTTATGATAACGTTGTCATTTTGGCCCGTCAAGCACAAATGTGAAGCATGTCCAATTCCGCGCCTCCCAAGTCCGCCACGCTGCATGACGTGGCGTTGGCCGCGGGCGTGTCGCTGATCACGGCATCACGCGCTCTGGGCAACCCCACGCTGGTCTCGGACGCCACGATTGCCCGGGTGCAGCAGGCGGTAGCGGCGACCGGTTACATCCCGAATTTGCTGGCCGGCGGCTTGAAGTCGCGCCGCAGCATGACGGTGGCCGGCCTGGTGCCAACGATCTCGGTAGCCCAGTTCCTGCCCACCGTCCAGGCCATGACGGAAACCCTGGATGCGGCCGGCTACCAACTGCTGCTGGGCCAGAGCGGCTATGACCACGCCCGCGAGGAAAAGCTGCTCAGCACCATGATCAGCCGTCGCCCTGATGGCATCGTGGTGACCGGTCTGGTGCATTCCCCCGTGGCCCGGGAACAGCTGCGCCGGCAGGGCATTCCGGTGGTGGAGACCTGGGACCTGAGCGACCGGCCGCTGGACATGGTGGTGGGCTTCTCGCATCTGAAGGTGGGCAGTGCCGTGGCTGGCTACTTTCTGGGCAAGGGCTGGCAAGGGCTGGGCATCGCCACGGGCGACGACCACCGCGGCGCGCTGCGGCGCGAAGGCTTTCTGGCGACCGTTGGCCGGGAGGTGCCCACGGCCGTGGTGCCGGCGCCCAGCAGCCTGGAGCTGGGGCGCCGGGCGCTGGCCGAACTGCTGGTCAAGGAACCACACTTGCAGGCGGTGTTCTGCAGTTCCGACTCCCTGGCCCAGGGCGTGCTGGTGGAAGCGCAGACTCGCGGCCTGCGGGTACCGCAGGATTTGGCTGTCTGCGGTTTTGGCGATGCCGCGTTTTCGGCGCACCTGCAGCCTTCACTGACCACGGTGCATGTCGATGGCGCCGCCATCGGCCGGCTGGCTGCGCAGCTGATCATTGACCGTTGCCGTGGTGAGACCATTGCCCAGCCCAGCATCGATGTGGGTTTTCGCATCATCGAGCGCCAGTCCACCAACGCGGCCGCCAGCTGAGCGCGCGACCGGCCACCAACGCCACCCACGAACACGACCGAGCAAAAACCATGAGCACCGCTGTCCAAGACCCTCTGTACATCACCATGCACGCTGCCGACAACGTTGCCATCGTGGCCAACAATGGCGGCCTGCCTGCGGGCACGGTGTTTCCGTCCGGCCTGACGCTGCGCGAGAAGGTGCCGCAGGGCCACAAGGTGGCGCTGGTGGACCTGCCGCAGGACAGTGTGGTGCGGCGCTACAACGTGCCCATCGGCTACGCCCTGAAAGACATCCCGGCCGGCTCCTGGGTGCACGAGCGCCTGCTGCGCATGCCCGACGCCCGTGGGCTGCAAGGCCTGCCGATCGCTACGGTCAAGCCCGCACCGCAGCCGGCGCTGGAGGGCTATACCTTCGAGGGCTACCGCAACCGGGATGGCTCGGTCGGCACCCGCAATATTCTGGCCATCACCCAGACCGTGCAATGCGTGGCTGGCGTCACGGAATTCGCGGTGCAACGGATCAAGGCCGAACTGCTGCCGAAATACCCGCACGTGGATGATGTCGTGGCGCTGGAGCACGGCTACGGCTGCGGCGTGGCGATCGACGCGCCGGATGCCATCGTGCCGATCCGCACCCTGCGCAACATCAGTCTGAACCCGAACTTCGGCGGTGAGGTGATGCTGGTGAGCCTGGGTTGCGAAAAGCTGCAACCGGAGCGGTTGATGCCGCCGGGAACAATTCCGTTGGTCGACGAGCGCAACATCGCCAATGTGGGCGACAACGCAGACACCAAGCTCGACGTGGTCTGCCTGCAGGACGAAGCGCATGTGGGCTTCATGTCGATGGTGGATTCGATCATGCGGCAGGCCGAGCTGCATCTGGAGCGGCTCGACGCGCGCCGGCGCGAGACCGTGCCGGCCAGCGAGCTGGTGG